>NZ_JAVJUO010000250.1:0-20647 GCF_040220555.1 Coleofasciculus sp. C1-SOL-03 | reverse complement strand
CTGGAGTTAATTCGCAATGAAAGGTATGCATGACTTGCACTGTATTTCTGAGGAGCCGTATGACTGGGAAACCGTCATGTACGGTTCTGAAGCCGAGTCAGATGGGCGACCATCGGGCTTAGGTCAACATCGCAAACAGTGTAAACTTCCCCCATCCATTAAAGCCTCACGGCAGTTGGAATTGAGGATAGTCAAAGAGTTGGCAGAGATCTTCCCGGTGACAGCGATTGGGTATGAACGGGTCAGGGCTGACATAGACCAGACCAAGCGCAAACACGCCAAGTCAGGGAAGGGCTTCTCTCCGGTGATGACGGGTCAAAATTGGGCAATATCCCAGATGGAAAAAATTGCCCCCGTCTACGTTCGGCACGGTTGGCAAAAGGATGGGAACGGTACCTCCTTGCCTCCAACCCAGCTAGGGTTAGAGAAGGATAAGGTTAATAAGTCTATAGCCAAACCGGAAACTCACGCGGTTGATGGGGTGACGCTGGCTTGCGGGTATTTCATCAAGTATGTCCCGTTCACTGGCTCGTACAGACGCCCCGGCGGGGCGTCTCTACACGGTTATACCCGCCATCGTAACGTTACCGTGACCCCTTCCCCGTTTAAAATCATCACTCGCCCCGGTGCGGTAAAGCGGGGGAAAGAGTATGGATTTTTCCGTCGCCAATTGCACTTTGAAGTCCCAGATAAGTTGGGGGTCAGGAAGCGTAAGGGTGGAACGATTACCCCAATGGAAGTGAGAATTGGGGATCTAGTCAAAGCCGAAAAAGCCGGGAAAGTCTATGTCGGCTATGTCAGTGGGTTTACCGATACCCAAAAGACCAAAAATATTTCTGTTTGTGACTACAGATGGAAACGTATTGGGCAATTTGCCCCCAGCAAAGTCTCCTTAATCAGAAGGAATAACGGTTTATGTGTAGCCTAAAAAAAGTTGGACGCTATCCCTCCTCGCCCTACGAGAGTTGAGGACGAGGATTCCCGCGAATATGTTGAACGATCAATTTAGTAAGGCTTAACGAACTGTGCTAGAGACGTTCCGGCGGAACGTCTCTTCTGGTTAAGAAGAGTAAACATTGGGATTAACAATTCCTTATCTTTTGTGGAAAACTAAGGGGTTTCTGTGGAAAAGTGGCACGATCTGTGGAAAAGTCAGGCTTTTTCCAGGGGAACTTCAGGTTAAAAGGTAATCCGATCCGACTCGTAAGCTGGAGGTTCGACATGAATCAACACGCGCACTGGATTAAAGCGTTCTTCTAATCGATCCTCCACCGCCTCGGTAATTTGGTGGGCGGTTTCCACGTCTTTAGCGTCAACAATCAGATGCATTTCAATGAAGGCTTGACGCCCCAAGACGCCGCGAGAGGCGATATCGTGGCAGTTGATCACTCCAGGAACTTGCATCACAATAGCTTGAATGGTTTCGGGTGCGATCGCGACTTGATCGACTAACCAGGGTAAGTTATCCGTTAATACTTCCCAGCCACTACGAAAGACTAACAGGGCGACAGGAAAAGCGAGAATCACATCCAACCACTGGAGTTGGGGCAGATTCCACACTCGTCCTTGCCAAATCCCAATCAATCCTGCCAAAACCGTAATTGTTACCCAGACATCACTCATCGTATGTTGAGCATCCGCCACCAAAATCGCACTTCCCACCCGCTTCCCCACATTTCTTTCATAGAAGGTGACGAAAATATTCACGCCTAAGACAATCAGCAGTAACCACAACTCTGGCGCTGCGATCGTGATTGGTGTCAAACCGTTGACAATCCGTTCAATGGTGCCTTTGAGAATTTCAAAACAAGCAATGCCTAAAAACGCCGCAATCCCCAAAGCACCCACAGCTTCAAACTTCTGATGACCATAGGGATGTTCGCGATCGGGATGAGGAGAGGAGAAGCGATTCGCCACTAAACCCAAAACATTATTGGCACTATCGGTGACACTGTGCAACGCATCAGCTTGTAAACTTAAAGACCCGGTTAAAATGCCGACAATGGCTTTCAATGCCATCACGAATACATTTAACAGCAGGGTAATCAGCAATACCTTGCGAACTTCAGCACGTTTGTCGGCTGGCATGATCGTTGCCCCTTGATCACAACTTTCCTCTACTCTTAGTTTAGTCGGATAAATGACTGAAACCCTTGCCATTTAATACTTTTAATTCTCCAAGCTTCCTAAATTTTTGCCGGCTTCTTGCAAGTTTTTCTAGACATTTTGTGCCAAGACGCCTAATTGTTTGGTAGATTTTCGGAGGGACGTAGTTACCATCTTCTATCAGTAAGCACTCACGATTAAGATTTATTGCTCATGGTTCCAACTCAACTCACGCTCAATCTGCCTCAAGGGTCTGTATCGTTCAAATTTACCCCGGAAGCTGCCCAAAATTTAAAAAAGGCACTCGCCCAACTGGTGCAAACCTTAAAAGCTACGGCTCAAGCCCCAGGGAGTACCAGCAAGCCCAGTCCGCAAAAACCGATGGAGTATCAATATACTGGGGATGTTTTCTTGGAAATTTTCTGCAATCCCAATATTTACCCCAGTCCCTTTGCGGCTAAAGTTCTCGTTACGCTGCGGGATGAACGCATCCGTGTGAGTACGGAAGCGGAACTGACGCGGCTGATTGAGGATGTCAATCAGTATCTCGAACAAGTTGGCTGATGAGTGACCAACATCAAGAGGATGACCTAGATCTCAGGCTCCTCGTCCTTGCCTTTCGGCTGGATAGTGTAAAGTATTGTAAAATAAGCAACAGGTCAACTTTATTGACGCATGAATTCTAACAATATCCAAGACGCTTTACAAACTGGCTTTCGTGTATCCTTGGGGGCGACCACTTCCCTCATCGAAAGTCTCCAAGATGAGCAAAAGCGGGAAGAAAACCTGTCCCTGCTCAACTTAGACTTCAACCAACAGGTTGTTGAGTTGTCGAAAAAAGGCGAAAAAACCGAGCAAGAGGCTCAACGCTTGATTGGACAGATGTTCAGCCATAGGAACCAACCGACAGACTCAACTACACCATCAACACCTAGCGATAGCGGTTCAACACCACCAACGGGAACCACGTCTAGAAGTACCCAACAAGAACTTGAAGAACTGACGGTGCAAATTGCTCTGATCCGTACTGAGTTGGAGCAGATGCGTAATCCTGACTCGAATCAATAATAAGTGGTCGGACAAAAATTTACCGGACTTGATATTAGGGGATCAGTTTTCAGACGTTGGTAAGGGCGCACGTCTGTGCGCCCCTACTATTTCCGGTTATCCAAATTTTAATAGGTAATTACATTGGTGCTTTGTTAAGCGGTTTCCTTCTATAAACGAATTTGGCTAGCCTGAAAAGGTATCTCGTTCCGTATAGGAAGTTACAAATTTATTCAAGTTATGAATAAAAATTACCAAAGATAAAAATTATATCCCCGTCGGCTAGCTACCGATTACAGGCTGAAACCCTAGTCAGGCGGTTAATTTAGGGAATTGACACTCATCCCGTTTCTGAGAAAGGGATCGGGATCGCGGCAACCTAATTAATAAAACTTAAATAAATTCTGTTAAGCCATAATTAGATTCAATCTGATCAAATAATACCTCAAGTGCGATCGCCTGCGCCTCTGGCATCTGTCCGTAGGAGTAAACATAAGGCGTTTGGGCTCTGAGGTGGGGTCGGAACTGTTCTAAGGTGTAGGGGCTACCGTAAATTACCAATGCCTCTAAGATTTGATTTTTTAATAATTGCTGTAGCCAATTCATCGCCACGGTGGTTAAAGACGCCGTATTCCGGAATGGATTACCGCGAATAAAAAGCTGTAGCAGGGTGGGCATCAGCCGATCATTCTCCTCCCTGGATATCCCTGGCGTATGGCGATCCACCCATTGCAGTTGGTAGCCAAACTGTTGAGGTAGGATAACGGCTGGAGCATTTCGCCCCAAAACATCACAGGTGAGACTATCATCCACAATAATTAAGTTACGTCCCTGAGAACTATTGGCAAGGGGTGTTGAGCGCAGGGGGAGGGAACCGCCAACCTGTTGAGAATCGCCGAGGATCTGAGTAACCGTCTGCATTGCCGTCGGTTGAGCGAGATGATTCAGAAATGATAACGGTTGAGAGGGATCACTCTGGCGTACTGGTACTTCTGCACCTGCATTAATCTTCGCCTTCGCCTGCCAAATTCGTTCCACAGATGCCAGAATGCGATCGCGTGAAATTCGTCCCACTGTTACCGCCTCACAGATGGCTTGAATCGTGGTTTCTGGGTTAACGGGCATCAGTAAAATATCCGCCCCCGCTTCCACCGCTTTTACCGGGGCTTCCGTTGCGCCATAACGATTGGCGATCGCACCCATAATTAAAGCATCGGTGACAATCAACCCTTCAAACCCTAACTCTTGGCGTAGCAGTTGAGTTAAAACCGTTTGGGATAACGTCGCTGGAAATTGCTCATCCAAGCTAGGAATCAACAGATGAGCCGTCATCACCGCATCCACACCCGCCGCCATCGCCGCTTGAAACGGGGGAAACTCGATCTCGGCTAGTCGCGATCGCGAATGAGATAATATCGGTAAATTTAAATGAGAATCGATCGCCGTATCCCCATGACCCGGAAAATGTTTCGCCGTGGTTAACACCGGATAGTCTTGGGTTCCCCGGATAAACTGACCAGCCAATTGACTCACGGTTTCTGGTGTGTCAGCAAACGCCCGCACATTAATCACTGGGTTTTGCGGATTATTATTCACATCGACGACAGGGGCGAGAATCCAGTTAATCCCAATCGCTAAGGCTTCTTGAGCCGTAATTGCCCCCTTTTGTCGAGCATAGTGTTGGGCTTTATCCAGATTCTCACAGGCAATCGCCCCGATTGCCATTGGTGGCGGAAACCACGTCGCCCCCGCAAACCGTTGACCGACTCCTTCTTCAATATCGGCGGCAATCAATAAGGGGATTGGCGCATACTCTTGTAATTGTTGCGATCGCAGTACCAATTCTCCAGCACTCCCACCCAGTAAAATTACCCCACCCACGCCCCAATCTTGTATCCAATGCTGCAATTTAGCGGCTGGAGGTTCCCACGCCGGATACTGAATTTGATGGTCAAACAGATAGCCAGACGCCCGCACCACAACCATCTGCGCCACCTGTTGCGCCAAGGATAGAGATTGAATATCGGGTAAGGGATTCATAGAAAAGGCAGAAGGCAGAAGGCAGAAGGCAGAGGGCAGAAGGCAGAGGGCAGAAGGCAGAGGGCAGAAGGCAGAAGGCAGAAGGCAGAAGGCAGAAGGCAGAAGGAAAAGATAACAGTTTAGACAGACATGATATAGTAGCTAACTTGGCAGGTTAGGACATTTTTTACTGTTCCATTTTCCCTGTTCCCTCTTGGAATCAACTAATGCCCTAACGCCTCCCTGTCGTCCTATATCACTCATTTTCTTCTGCCTCAGAAACCTGATCATCAAGTCCCTTACGGCGACGTTCTTGGGAGAGTTGGTTCAACAGTGCTAACATGCGATCGCCTCGTTCTAAGCCTCGGTCTTCAATAAAGACGACTTCTGGGGTACGACGCAAGCGCACCCGCCGACCTAATTCGCGGCGGACAAAACCCGTAGCTGATTGTAAACCTGCCATCGTTTCCGATTTTGCCTCTTCGGTGCCATAGATTGAGACATAAATTTTGGCGTGTTGCAAGTCACCCGAAACATCGACATCGGTAACACTGACCATTCCAGCACCAACACGGTCATCTTTAATATCGTGTAATAACATTTGACTGACTTCCTGCTGAATCAGCGAGGAAACCCTAGACACACGGCGATTTGTAGCCATAACGCCCCCTTGACTAAGTGGTCATTCGTCATTGGTCATTGGTCATTTGTTAGGGAACAGGGAACAGGGAACAGGGAACAGGGAACAAGTAAGCGTTTTGAGTTAACTTCCCCATCTCCCCCATCTCCCTCATCTCCCTCATCTCCCTCATCTTCCCCAGCTCCCCCAGCTCCCCCAGCTCCCTAATCCCCTAAACTGGATTCAGCCCTAGCATGGCACGCAGGGTGAACACTAAGAACAGAAACGTCCCCACGACCAAACCCACGAGTGCGATCGCACTCACCGGATTGCTCAGGACTGGCTTAAAGCGTTCAAATAGGGCAAAGAAGATGCCCAAGGATATACTAATCAGGTAACGGGGATATCGGCTAATGTTTTGCACAAAGTCTTTCATCTCCTACCTCTAATTGATTTTCCCTTTTAACTGTATCTTGGAGTTCTCAGACATACCATGGCATGTCTGGAACATGGTTGCTGTTCGCACAGAGGCAGAAACATCTGCCATTATGCACTATATCTTATTTCTCTGATTCTCTAGCTTGAGGCGGTTATTGATTTATAGACGTAAAGTTTTTGATAGAAGCCGCCGCCTCTTCAGGTTTCCCCGATGAGGGAAACACTAAAATGCTCTTGATTTTGCTGTTATTCACCAGTTCTTTTAAACGATACAACTGCTGATCAGAAATAGCCACTCCTGCATAATTTTCCGCATAGTCTAGCTCTTGCTTAAAGTTGTCATCATTATAGGTTTGAATAAAAGCGCGATCAATGTTCCAGTTTTTCCAATCTGCCGCAAAATAGCGTTTACTCCAATAAGGATTATGATGGCAAAGGTCAAAACTCACGGCTGGGTTAGCTTGCTTCATGTCAGCGATCATTTGCTGAACAAAATTCGTTAAATGGATCGTGCGATCGACTTTTCCGGGTAAGTCAGCATGATATCCTAGGTAATCATCCCACTGCACAGCATCAATCGTCGGATACTTTTGCACAAACTCAACTAATATCTGTTTAAAAAAAGTCGCCACCTCTGGCAGTTCTACATCCAGTAAGTAGTGATCAATCCCTTCGTAGGTTTTATCGACTCCAGGCACAATCCATCGTTGAGCGATCGCCCGGTCAAAAATCGGGCTATTTTTATCGATTTTAATTCCCTTCTCAAAATAGGCATGAACTTCCATTCCCTGCTTGTGCGCTTCATCAATCAACCACTCTAACCATTGGTCTTGAAATTCATTAGGACAACTGTTGTATCCGAAGGTTTTCTGCATCACCTGACTGGGATACATGGTGCAACCATTGCCCCAAACTCCATGAATAATGGTATTGATTCCTTGATCGCGATAATAACGGACTCGTTCACGAATCATTTTTTCGGTAGCATTATTCGTGGCTTGATAGCGACTTAAATAAATTCCTCGGATTTCCTTTTTCTGCCAGGGTGTTTGAGGAGATGGGGATGGTTTGGGGGTGGTGGGTAATGATGAAGCTTGGGGATTAGGTGTGGGTGTCTCAGTCGGACTGGGTTCTACGGGAGAAGTAGCAACCGATGCGCTTGGACTAGGCGTAGGAGTCAAATTAGTTGGGGTTGGGGGTTGAGGATTCGATGGAGTCGGTTGTTGCTGACTTGGTTGATTATTCGGCAAAAATTGGCTGATATTGAGATGAGCAAGTAGAGTGTCTCGCTGCATAAATCCCCAATAACCAGCACCGAACAAAACAAGGATTAATGAAATTGGAATAGAAGCACATCCACATCCCTTCTTTTCTTTTTTCGCTGGCATGACAACAAAGCGTAATGGTTTAATGATGACACAGCTTGGAGAAAGAGATTCTGGTTGCAGTTGCTTTAGGGGCTGAGAAGCAACCTGGCTAGAAACCCAGATCCACTTACTCCTAGCTTAACCCATTGCTTCATTTGCTCATTCTCGGTTGCGATCGCGTTCTTCACCCGATTGGGATCATGTCAGGGAACGTTGAGGAGAGGACGAGCCCACCCAATTGAGTACAAAGCAATTAGTTAATTGATGCAAGGGGGTTGTCCCTACAGTAATGACAAAGGACAAATGACGAATGACAAAGGACAAAATTTTAGCATTTTGGTTTGGAGAACCAGATGATCCCGAGTATGGGAAACCGCGTCAGGCTTGGTTTACCAAAAATGCAGCCTTTGACGAAGAAGTGCGATCGCGCTTTTTGGACGAGTATCAACAAGCGGCGACAGGTCAACTCAACCACTGGCAGGAATCGCCTTATAGCTGTCTGGCGCTGATTCTACTGCTGGATCAATTTCCCCGCAATATGTTTCGCGGTCAACCCCAAGCGTTTGCCACTGACTCTCACGCCTTAGCCCTTGCCCAACATGCGGTGTCACAGGGTTTTGACCAACAATTGCTCCCGGTGCAGCGTTGGTTTATTTATATGCCGTTTGAACATAGTGAGAACTTAGCACACCAGCGTCGGTGTGTTGAGTTATTTTCCACACTGAAAAATGATCCAGACAGCGCCAGTACCATTGATTACGCCTATCGCCATCTCCAGGTAATTGAACGCTTTGGGCGCTTCCCCCATCGTAACCCGATTCTGGGTCGAGAAAGTACACCGGAAGAAGTGGCGTTTCTTAAACAACCCGGTTCCTCATTTTGATTGGCAGAAGGCAGAAGGTATGGTATTAATATTATGTCCGGCAAATCACCCATAATAAAAACTGCTCTCCATCACCCCCTCACCCGTAAGGACGACCTGTTTGCACCATCTTCATCAGGGGGTTTTTCATAAACCCGGTACCCTACCAGGGACTTCCCACCAAAGTAAACGCACTCCAATAATAAGGATGGGTAAGTTCCTTATCCGGTAATTCCGCTAACTGGGGAGGTAAAGGAAAGATACCATTTGGCGTCACAATTTGACCCTTTTCTAATCGAACTTCTCCCTGAATCATCGCTAGTTGTGCCTGTCGCAAGGCTTCAGCTTTAATTGGGGCTTGTTTTAACTGTTCATAGAACCCCGTCATTAACCCTAATGTCCCCTCATCATTCACATACCAGAGACTCCCCAACGCCGATTTAACCCCAGCTTGTACCGCCAACCCTGTAAAGCCTAACTCCGCCTCTTCATCCCCTAACGCCGTGCGACAGGCGCTTAATACCATCAATTCAACCGGGGGATTATTTAATCCTAATTCTCGAATTTGATCCAGGGGTAGCTTTTGATGCCAAAACTGGATAAAGGAGTTTTCCGGCTTACCGGGTTTAAACTCCCCATGCGTGGCTAAATGCACAATTCCAAAGGGTTGATTCGCCCGTGCTTGTTTGAGAATATCGGGAGTAAACGTAGAATTCAGGAAGGATTGACCCTGCCATAGTTTATCTGCGATCGCGTCTAATTCTACAGGAACTGACGGTAATGGATTTTGATCGGGAAATTCCGACGCCCCCATTGCCAACACTTGCAGGTTCCTCACATCCATATAGCGGGTATCCGTGAGAGAAAGAGTAGGCATAAAGCCAACACTATACCGTTCGATAATAAAGCCATTGCCATCATGTAGCACCGCCATAGGTAAGGAACGCAATCCCTGATCCATAATAAATGTCAGATTGTTAATCTCTCGCTGTTCTAACTCCGCTTCTAAGGGAGAAATTAACCACTGATACAATTGCTGTGCGGCGGGAAGATAAGGGCGAGGAATGCGAATATCCGTCACCGCACGGCGTAATTCCCGACTCACACGAAGCACCTTCTCCCGTGTTGCACCCGCTACCGGATAACGAATCGTTTCTCCATCCGCCGTAACCAAAATCAATTCCAACTGATCACTCCCTTGAGGCGGTTGATTTGCCAAAGCTATCGCCTCCAACCCTCTACCCCCCTCTGCTACCTGGAGCGCCAACCGCTGCGTCCCTCTGCGTTTTACGAAAAAGCCCGACTTCTCCCCATTCGCTGAACCTTGATCCAAAATCTCAGTTGGTATAAACACCGCATAAATTAAAGCTGGTTTAGCCCCCGTCGCTTGTTCAATGCGGTTTAACGTAGCCCTGGCTCGAGTCAGAGTTGTTAGAGCAGTCTCTTCTAAATTCAGATAACTTTCAAACCTGAGGGTAAACCGTTCTTCAATGGGAGCAATTTCATCAATTTCTAGTGGTGGGATACCTTGTTCAACTGGAGATGGGGTAGATTCTTGTTCCTCTTCGTCTTGAACTTGGGTAATATCAACCGGATTAATCGGTGGCTCAGTAAAATTCGGCGTTGTGTCGATAGGAGTCGTTGGCGGTTCAATCGGCGTGATCGGTTCATCAACACTGATAATCTGAATATTACCTTCGACATGGGTAAACAGAAACGATTCAGAGGGAGAAATCGTCATATCGCCACTGGTAATCGCTCCCACTGTACCATTAACACTGGCATCACCTACCTTAAAAGGAGTCTCTCCATTTCCACCATGGCGAATAATAATCTCTCCTCCTCCTAGATTACCCGCCGTAGAAATACTCGATGCTATACCATTAGTATCGGTAAAACTGCCCGTCGCACGGAAAAATTGACCCGTCGTAATATCAACAGTTCCACCTTTGCCACTATTACCCCCTTGAGCATTAATTAAGGTAACTTGGATATCGTTAATCGGGTCAAGAGTAACATTACCCCCATCGCTACTATTGCCACGGGTATTAATTTCACCTGTAGTTATCGCCGTTAAAGCACGGATAGCAATATCTCCACCGCTAACCCCGGAACTATTGAGGTTATTCGTCGTAATCGCCCCATCACTACTGTCCAAGGTAATCATTCCCCCTGAAGCATTCCCACCAGAACTCGAATCAATATCTCCGGTGGTAATGTTACCCAAAGCCGTGAGTTCAATTGCTCCGCCATTACCTGTTTCAGTGCTGCTATCGAGGACTCCAGCACGAGTATCAATGGTGTCACGGGTACTGGTGAGAGTAATCGCCCGACCTGGATTGATAATATCGCCCGTTGTAATATCTTGGTTTGCTTGTAAGGTTAGGGTAGCGTCATCGGCTCCAGTTATTGTACCATCTGTGGTATTGATAGAACCCGAACCAACAGGCGATCGCCAGATAACCGGATCACTAAACGAGACATCACCTGCAAGTGTGATTAAACCACTACTGTCGGTTCCTCCGATCGCAATTTCACTAAACCCATTTTGCAGCAAACTCAGTTCTGTCGCCGTCACGTCTAAAATACTGGGATTCCCACTATCCGTACCCCCGATTTGAATCGATTGCGTCGGGGTCAAGGGTTGAATGGTTAAATTGCCTGTCCCAGAAATAGTCCCAGCCAGATTAATTTCATCTCCGGTAAGAATTAAACTACCAGCCGCACCGTTAATATTGCCACTGAAGCTATCATTCGTGTTAAACACAAAGGTGTCATCTAAGTTCCCACCGATGAGGTTTGAGAACTCATTAAAGGTTAGAGTGCTATTAACTGTACCGCTGTTACTCCCCGTAATCGTCCAATTATTAGCCGTATCCATTCCCACTAGGGTACTGTTAGCATTACCCGTCACCTGTTCAATATTTTCAATTGCTGCCAAATTCAGCGTAACTGGGCTGGAGTTCAATGAATAATCAAGTTTATTAGTGCCTAGTCCACCGTCAATTGTCCCACTGATCGTCCCGTTGTTACTGAAAACGAACGTATCATCAGCCGTTCCCCCGATTAGATTCTCAATTGAGGAAAACGTTAAATTATTGGCAAAGTTGGATAGGCTACCTGTATCTATCGTGTTGATGTTCCAAATTGTTGCTTCTTGATTTGGACTAACTAACGTTGAACCTCCGATAATTTCCACTGGATCGGGAAAGGAAGCTGTACCGCCATCAATAACCGTGTTGAAAAGAGTAATCGTACCCGTACCATCAGCACGACCAATTTTGATTGTCGTAAAACCATCTTGCAATGCGGTGATATCTGTATCTTGCAAATCCAGGGTGCTTGTACCAGAGTCAGTTGTATCGCCAATTTGAATAGATTGAGCAACTGTCGCTGGCTGAAACCATAGAATGCCGTTACTGGAAATAGTGGCTGCTTCAGTAAAATCAATTTCGTTACTAGTTAAGCTGATATTTCCTGTATCCGGTAAACCCGTTGAATCAATACTACCTGTGGTAATCCCATTGGCAGCGCTGAGGTTAACGACTCCCCCATTACCCAGAACACCATCCGGAGAACTAGAATTGTCAAGATCCCCTGTGGTAATGCTTCCAGTCGTAGCGGTCAGGTTAATTGCGCCTCCTGCTCCAGCATTAGAAGCAGGGGCGCTGGAATCGATATCACTTATATCAATGTTGCCCGTTGCAGTAAGCGTGATTGGTCCACCATCCTGAACAGAGGTGGAGTTGAGAGAGCCTGTTACCGATATATCGCTGTTGCTGGTGAGATTAATTGTCCCACCAACACCACTAGCGACAGTACTCACGTCAATATTACCTGTTACCGTAATATCGCTATCTGCTTCCAGGTTGATATTAGCTGCCATATCATTGCTAGTAGCGGATATGCCACCTGTGGCAATCTTGCCAGCGCTGGTTATGGAAATGATACCCGCTTCGGAAGATCCACTAGAAGAATCTACATCACCTGTCGTAATATTTCCACCCGCATTCAGGGTAATGCTGCCACTATCAAATGGTTCTGATGATGTTCTGAGTAATCCTGTATTGATCGCCCCCCCACTTGTAATATTGATCACTCCACTATCTGTCGTGATATTAAAGCCATTACTGTTGAAATTACCACCACTATTTACAATGAAATCACCGCCACCAAGATTGGTTAAGTTAATGTCAAAATTAACGTCAATATTATTGCCCGCTGTCAACTCCACATTACCATCGTCAATATCCCCACCCCCTAGAGAAAAGGCAGAGTTAAGTTCAATATTACCGCCGGCTGAAAAATTGAGATTTATCTCTCCCGGTATGATCAGAGTAATGGGTGCATTGACAAATATATCATCAGCCGCTGATAGCGTTAGAGTCGCATTAGTCGATAAACTGGTACTGCTGATCTCGATGGCATCAACAACGGTAATATCTCCTTCCTGATCACCTGTATTTCCGGTCGTAATCGTGATATTGGTATTAGCGGCTAGAGCATTTCCAATATCCTCACTGCTGACTATGGCGTCATCTGCCGTGGGAGTAAAAATCCCCTCATCTAAGGAACCGCCTGTGGTCGCCGTGTTTTGGATTCTGACATTACGCGGATCAAGTAACCAGACTCCTGAGTGACCCTGAGTCGCACTAGCATCGACAAAACCACCGACTACATCCAAGCTACTTTTGCCTGAGGTCTCCACAAAGCCACCGTCACCTACTTGTTTCCCACCACGAACTGATATAGACCCATAAAAGCGAGTTGTCTCATCCGCCCAAACAATTACCCGACCGCCATCTCCTTGACTTCGCGCACTAGCATTAATCGTAGAATCGCTACTGATAAAGGTACGTTGGGCATTAGGTATCTTCCTGTCCCATCTGAGGCGGGAGTAATCGGTTCCGCTAGGGCGGGAGAATCAATAATGAGTGGGTTAATAATGCCAAGCATCCCTTGGGTGATCGAAAGAATGGCAAACAGCCAAGACCAGCGCAACCGAGCAGATTTCATCGCATTACCTCGTGGAGACCCCCGCTATAAACGAGGCGGATTAGGACAAGCGAAGCGAGTGCCGCCAATGTTTTAGCGGCGGGAGGAAACGAGGGATATTTTACGGGGTTCAATACCCCTAAAATATCCAAATCACTGTACATAGGAGTAACCGTCCTTTTTGTGAATATGTGTGCAGTATTTGTGACTGATTCCTTGAACCAGTCCATTAGATGTCGAAATATTGAAACTACCAGTGGCACGAGTGGCTACTCGACCAACATAAGTTCCAATCTTTTTCCCAGAAGTCACAACTGCCTTAACAATGTCGCCTGTTTGAAAGCCTTTGTGAAATTTGGTTCTAGAACAATAACGACTAGGAAACCCAAACTTGTCAGTACGGCATTGCTGACGGGTTCCGTGACCCTTAGCAGCAATCAGCAGAGGTTTAACTCCTGAGGTAATTAACCGTTCTTTCGTTGATGCTCCAACGCAAGCCGCGTCCCAATAGTGAGTCTTCTCCAACCCTCGAATGGTGCGGTTATATTTAGTACGACCCCCTGTACCAACCTCAACAGGTAAACCCGTTGCCTTGAGGTTTTCGTACAGTTTCCATCGGGTTGTGTTGACTGCTGCTGTGTCAGCTAAAGGTCTTTTGGCTTGTGCCATAATTCGTTTAAGCAAGTCGGGTTTACCCTTGAGGAAATCTTTGATATCTCGATTCCCTTTTCTCTGATTGCAGTGAGTACAGGCTAAACACAGATTACTGACTCGATTTGAACCTCCTTTTGAGCGAGGATTTATATGCTCAATCTCAACAGGCGTGTCTTTTGCACCGCAATATGCACAGGTTCTATTCCATTTCTCAAGCAAGAATTCGCGTATCTCGTAGCCCGCCAATGTCCCTTGTTGATAGCCAACTCCGCTAATGTCAGCATCCTCCATCTGCTGAGTGTCAAATCTGACCAATTCTTGAGAGATGGCGGCAACTTGACATAGTGACGACAGACGCTTAACCCAAGTCAGGATATTAGCGACTCGACTATTAACAGAGGGAGGCAACCATCCTTTTGGACGAGTACGATTGAGAAAACGTGGCTTACGATAACGAGTTTTGCGGTTTCGTCGTGAGCGTCTTAGTTGACGACGTGACGTTAAAGCATCTCGAATTTGAAAACCTCGATGCTGTAATTCTGCTACCCAGATGACTTCGCCATTATTATCGTTAACAAGTGCTAGTCCGGTAGTTTTCGCGCCTGGGTCGATTTTGACTCGAAGCGGTTCGATTTGGGGATTTGATACCTCCTTTTTTAGAATTATGGTGAAAGGGTAGCGCCGAAATACAGCAGCCTTACCCTGAGATAGCAGCATCCTTGCCCTGCCTGGATAGATAGGATTAAGAGGCTGTTTGTTGGTATCTAAAACAAAAACTTTACTCATAAAAGAGTCTCCTTGCGGGTAATGTTAGCCTCGACAATGTTTTGAAAGTTTGTCACGTTAACGACACTGGCTTCGACCCGATATGCCTGTTTAATCGTTAACCACAGAGCTACAGACTGGCGCGAGTATCCGCAGGTGTGATGGCTTTCAAAACGTAGTACACCATCTACTTAGTCTGGTAAACTCGCTTGCTTCTCTTAAAAGCCCCCGCCAGAGTCGGTACTCCGACTTGGCGGCGGGTAGTTTACGGCAGTATTCCCTGAAGCTGATGGAATTAATTTTAACTTCAAGGCGTGATTGATTCAGCTGTAGGCAATAAAACTATAGAAAATAATACGATAATTTAGATAGCTTCAAATTTGGGAGTTCAACGGAGTTCGTAGTTCGTAGTAAGGGCTTTAGCCCTATAACTCTGACAACAAGAGCCGCTGCCTGCTGTGGTTGTCTAATCTTATCTATATTTATCTGGAGAGGCGATCGCACCACAACTCCACCGCGCTGTCTTCACTGTCAGCCCAGCTCCGTCCTGATCAAGCCCTGCGAGATAACGAAACCTTTTAAGATTGACGTTTCCGTTTTAATATTCTAAACATAATCGGATTTCGGGCAGGCAAAAAACGCCCTGGGCAAATCCTGATTTGACGGGGGTTTGGGGGTGTAGTATGATGTTATCTCAATACTGTATTGGGTATTTTTTGTAGCTAATTTTAAACAACCATCGCTTAAACCCCTTGAATATGCGTTATTTGATTTTCCCTAGCCTCGGGAAAGAGCAAACAATACAAGCATGTTTCATTACTTAATTTTCTGGACTCGAAAGTCGGTAAATTTGACAAAAAAGCCGTTTTATGTAGGCAAGTCCTTGCTCATCGATATAAGTAGTCGGACAAAAGAAAAGGACACGCTCCGGAGCCAGTGCAAGGAAACAGCCCTCAAACCCTTACTGTTTTCTGTTTTCTGTTCCCTGTTCCCTGTTCCCTGTTCCCTGTTCCCTAATCTCAACCGTTAACTTTAATTGTGTCCACACCTACTTAGTCCTCAAGGGTTTCGATAGTAACGGTTAATCCTTGCTCTTTCAGCCAATCCAGAATCTGTTGGGCATTCTCGCGACGATTAAATAATCCCACTTGCATCATTAACTGCCCATTGTAAGAAGTACGAAATGCGCCTGGAATCAGCGATCGCACTAAGGTTTGCTGATCATCAGTTTGGGTGGCGACTAATACCCGATAGCGCCCTTCTGGTGAGGTGTCTGGGGGCGGTTCTTGGGGAATATTACTACTGAGGACAGGAACAGAATCCCGGCTGGGGTGCTCTTGTGGATTAACTGTAACCTCTCCCATCTCGGTGTCAGGTGCAGAGGCGGCTGGTGTGGAATTATCCGGTATCGCTGTCTCAGTTGGCGAGGGTACCGAAATATCGATGATCTGGGGAATGGTTGCGGCTGGTGTCTCTGGGTTGGTTGGGTTCTGTTGAGACTGGAGACTGGCGGGAACCGGAAAAGACGCGGCGGAAATGGGGGAGGTTGAGGAAGATTCGCCTGTCTGATTTCCGGCTGCGGGTTGAGTCTCAGTTGATTCTGGGGGATTCGCCACCGATAGGGAGATAGTTGTCCAGTCTGACGGAAACGTGGTGGGAAGTGTTTCTAACTCAGAGATAGTCGTCTGGGGTTCAATGATGGGGGAAACGCTTTCAGGAGTTGGCGAAGGATTCGCGGTAGTTTCAACGGGTTCAGATACTGACTCGGTTTCGGGAATACTCGTAGTCGTGAGAGATTCAGCCGAGGTTGAGGGACTGTTTTGATCTGCGAAACGCCGCGGCGTTTCGCCATCGCCACTCAACTCCAAGGTAGTGTTTTCCCGGTCAATAAACACATTTTCCCGCACATCTGCTTGTAATGTCCCCGCCACCAGAATACCGTCGCCACCATTGTTATAAAAGTAATTGCTGCGAATCGTGGGGGCACTATTGCCTTTCACCACAATTCCGGCGCTGGTATTTTCCGTAAATGTATTATCCACGACTACTGGCGAACTGGATTCAATCCATAACCCATAGCCTTGAGGATTGGGATTAGTAATCGTCACACCCGTTACCGTGGCGGGATTGGCTGCCAGAATGGTAATATTCTGCTGAGATACGGTGGGACTTTCAAACATGTCCCCCCCTTGAATGATAATATTCTCCCCTCTGGTGCGGGGATTTCCTTGCAACGTGACGCCATCGGGCAAAATTAAAGGAAAGGTTTCACCCGTTTGGGAACTATAGACTCCCGGCGTTAATCGAATCACCGTATTCGGTTGCGCGACTTGTAAGGCTTTGGCAATAGTTTTGAACGGGGAATCCATATTACCATTACCATTAATATCATCCCCAGTTATGGGGTTGACCAACAACACTTGGGTGTCTTGCTGATTTTGGACAACAAGGTGCTGAGGATTCGGTGTTAACTGTGCTACAGCTTCCAGAGGAGTCAGGGTGATGCAGCTAAGAGAAACCACAGCGATCGCCCCTATCCTACACCGGATGAGACGTCGGTGGTGGAACCATTGAATTGGGTAGGGCTTAACCATCTGCTGGGGTGTGAATCTCAACAAACATGCTTTGAATTTACTGTACTCAGTTGCACTAGAATAGCTAATTAACAATGGTTCTACAATATCTAAATAATTCCCGATAGTTTATGAGTTACTCAAAACTCGGTCAACGATTAACAGCCACTACCCTGTTAGGATAAAAAATCATGTGGAGCAGTTGGCGATGAGTGGGTACAACGGTTGGATAGGGCAAGAACCAGCAGTTTGCCGGATTTTAGATGCGAATTTAGACCGAGCCAGAGAAGGCTTCCGGATTATCGAGGAGTGGTGTCGCTTTGGTCTAAATAGCGTGCAGATGGCGAGTGAATGCAAACAGATGCGCCAAGAACTTGCCCGTTGGCATAGTCGAGAGATTCGCGCCGAACGGGATACGCCTGGTGATTTAGGGACGGCACTTTCTCATCCCCAGGAAGAACACCGTGCCACGATCCAACAAGTTTTGCAAGCTAATCTGTGTCGGGTTCAGGAAGCCTTACGGGTACTTGAGGAATATGGTAAGCTGTATAGTCCCAGTATGGGAGCCGCTTGTAAGCAAATGCGCTATCGGGTCTATACCCTGGAGAGTCAGTTGCTCATCTACCACCGCTATCAACGGCTGAAGCGATCGCAGCTTTATTTAGTCACCTCTCCCTCAGACCAACTCTTACCCACGGTAGAAGCAGCACTCCAAGGCGGACTGACATTAGTCCAATATCGAGACAAAAATGCTGACGATTTAGTCAGACTCGCTCAAGCCCAGAAACTGCGCCAGATGTGCCACCATTATGGGGCATTATTGATTATGAACGATCGCGTGGATTTAGCGTTAGCGATTGATGCCGATGGCGTTCATTTAGGACAGCAGGATATGCCCATTGCTGTCGCCCGCAAACTCCTGGGACCCCATCGAATTATTGGTCGCTCTACCACAAATCCGGAGGAAATGCAACAGGCAATCAGCGAAGGAGCCGATTATATTGGCGTTGGACCCGTTTATGAAACTCCCACCAAAGTCGGCAAAACAGCGGCGGGGTTAGACTATGTGCAGTATGCAGCGCAACAAGCCTCGATTCCCTGGTTTGCAATTGGTGGCATTGATCCGAATAATATTCATGAGGTCTTAGGGGCGGGAGCGAAACGAGTCGCGATCGTGCGGGCAATCATGCAGGCTGAACAACCGACATTGGTGACTCAGTATTTTCTCTCTCAACTCACCAAAGAACAACATCTGCGTCGTATTGAAGCGGGTACTCCTCAATCTCATGTCCAACAATAGTAATCAAATTACTCTGCAAGTGAATGGTGAATCCCGTACCTGTGCGGCTGACACCAAATTGCCTCAGCTTTTGGAGGAGCTTGACCTAAATCCGCGCTTAGTGGCGGTTGAGTACAATGGCGAGATTCTTCACCGCCAGTTTTGGTCAGAGACTCAGATGAAGGATGGGGATCAGTTGGAAGTGGTTACGATTGTTGGTGGTGGGTAGGGGAGATGGGGGAGATGGGGAAGCTGGGGGAGCTGGGGAAGCTGGGGGAGCTGGGGGAGATGAGGAAGCTGGGGAAGCTGGGGAAGCTGGGGAAGCTGGGGGAGATGAGGAAGTTAACTCAAAACTCTACCTTACCTACTTAACTATTGCCTATTGCCTATTGCCTATTGCCTATTCCCCGTTCCCTGTTCCCTGACGAATGACGAATGACAAATGACAAATGACTAATGACGAATGACAAATTACGAATCGGTAATCTCGACTCTTAGGATGTTTTAGCGAATCAAAGAGAGCGATACAGTGGAAGAGTAGTCAGTAATCCCACCCAGCTTGAGGTGAGTCGTCTGCCTGGGTTCAGAGTGATGAGGGTAACGATACTGTGCATGGCGCATGTCAGCCGTGGGACACTCACCCAAGTTGGGATAGTCCTAATTAACTTATGCGTAACCATCCTTTTGCCAAGATCAAACCCTTTTTAAAGTCTCTGCTTGTTGTTGGTCTCATTTTTACCTTAGTCCTGGGAAATGCCAGTGACGCTTTAGCCGCTCGTAGTGGCGGGAGAATTGGTGGCGGTTCCTTCCGCGCCCCCAGTCGTACCTATTCTCGCCCTGGTGGGGGGTATCGCGCTCCCGGTGGCGGTTATGGATATGGTGGGAGAGGAATTGGCTTTCCGTTTCTGTTACCCTTCTTCGGCTTCGGTGGCGTGGGGAGTCTGTTCGGAATTCTGATCTTCTTTGCGATCGCGAATTTTTTGGTGCAGTCTTTCCGACGTCTGGGTGAAGGAGGTGGAAATGATGTCCCGAACACGATCAATCCCAAGGTGTCCGTGGGACGCTTGCAAGTGGGTTTACTTGCCAGTGCGCGTGAGCTTCAGTATGAACTGGATGAGTTAGCTCAACAAGCGAATACTGATTCCCCGCAAGGACGAGCGCAAGTGCTGCAAGAGTCTACTTTAGCCTTACTCCGCCATCCCGAATACTGGGTCTATGGTGCAGCGCAATCCCAGCAGATTGCTTTAGACGCCGCTGAAGCCCGATTTAATCAGCTCTCTCTTGCCGAACGTAGTAAATTTGCCGCAGAAACCCTATCAAATTATCAGGGTCAACTGCGCCAAGGTAAAGCGGCTGAAGGGGATGGAGCCTTGGTTGAATCTCAAGATCCGGGTGAATACATTATTGTCACCCTTTTAGTCGGTGTGCAAGGGAAACTGGAATTACCCAAGATCAATAGTTCCGATGACTTGCGTCAAGCCTTGCGTCAGATGGGTGGAGTGTCAAGCGATCGCTTATTGGCAATTGAAGTCCTCTGGACACCCCAAGCCGAAGGCGATACGTTAACCTCAGATGATGTATTAGCCGAATATCCTGATCTGAAACTGGTTTAACTCACCCGCGATCGCACGCCAAAGATGTCGGGGCGGGTTTAGGGGAAGATGTCGGGGCGGGTTCAGGGGA
This sequence comes from Coleofasciculus sp. C1-SOL-03, assembly GCF_040220555.1. Lineage (NCBI taxonomy): Bacteria > Bacillati > Cyanobacteriota > Cyanophyceae > Coleofasciculales > Coleofasciculaceae > Coleofasciculus > Coleofasciculus sp. C1-SOL-03. Next base: position 240 of record NZ_JAVJUO010000250.1, on the reverse strand, counting down.
AGATGTAGGGGCGGGTTTAGGGATTTAATTACTCAACCCACCTCATACTCAAAAACGAAACCCGCCCTCCTCTCAACCGCTAAATTACTCAACCCACCTCATACTCAACAACGAAACCCGCCCTCCTCTCAACCGCTAAATTACTCAACCCACCTCATACTCAAAAACGAAACCCGCCCTCCTCTCAACCGCTAAATTACTCAACCCACCTCATACTCAACAACGAAACCCGCCCTCCTC
>NZ_JAVJUO010000249.1:0-68883 GCF_040220555.1 Coleofasciculus sp. C1-SOL-03 | reverse complement strand
GGGAGTCACGGGACGAACCGCCATCGACTGTTGTCAATTCCTCTGTTGGAGCTTGGAGAAGTCGGTGAAAATCCGACAGGAAGTCGTTAGTACCGCATGACGGCGTATCTGCATAGTTTTGCATAGATATTTTTTAGCGGTGAAATCCCCTACCCGATAGAGGAGGTAGCCACGCCGAATCAGCTTTAACATGATTATATTAAAGTTTGTTAACAGTCTCTCAAGCTGAACCGTTACCATGTCTGAACGGCGGATTGCGATTTCCATTCAAAATATCCTGCTGATTACCGCTACCGTTTTGCTGCTGCTGCTGCTGTGGCAACTCAGTAGTCTGTTGGTGATCCTAATGATCTCGGTGGTTCTCGCCGCCACCTTAGCCCCGATCATCAATAGCGCCCAACAGTTGGGAATTCCGCGCTGGTTAGCTGTTCTGTTGGTCTATTTAGGCTTACTGACCCTGTTCGTGGGAGTCGGGGTGTTGATTGGACCAACGGTGGTGCAGCAAATCCAGCGCCTGTTTCGCCGACTCCCTGACTATCTAGAAGTGTTAGAATCCTTAATCGACCGTTTAGCAGTGCGCCTGGGGATTAGCGAAACGGTGATTAGTCAAATTTTTGATACCCAAACCCTGACCAATTGGGCAATTCGTTCCAGTCAGCAACTCGTTGTGCGATCGTATGGGGTAACACGGGGATTCCTAGGTGGTATTTTCAGTGTGGTTCTGGCGTTATTTCTATCGGGCTATATGCTATCCGGTGCGGAACGCTTAATTAAAGGGATTGTGAGTTTATTCCCCCAGCCTTGGGACGATCGCTTGGCGGCGCAGGTACAGCCAGTGAGTCGGCGTATGGGCAATTATATCCAGGGACGAGTGTTAGTTTCTGGGATTTTGGGAATTGCGATTACCATTGGCTTGAAAGTTTTGGGGATTACTGAATTTGCTTTAGGTTTAGGCGTAATTGCAGGAGTCACCAATCTGATTCCCTTTTTCGGTCCAGTGTTGGGGGCGATTCCAGCGTTGATTGTGGCAATTGCCCAAGGAGGGTGGACGTTTTTATGGGTATTTCTCCTATTTGTGATTATTCAAAATCTGGAAACTTATGTGCTTGACCCCCTTTTAGTCGGTTCTTCGGTGAGAGTGCATCCCTTGTATCAATTGTTGGCGGTAGTCGGTGGCGCCCAGGTGTTGGGGATTATTGGGGCGTTAATTGTTCCCCCTTGGGTAGCGGGGGCGTCTGTTTTGCTAGAGAATCTCTACCTGCAACCCAAACGGTTAGCCGAACAGCAAGCCGCAGCGCTATCGCCTCCGGCTCGGGCAGACAATCAAAGCACTCTATCGAGGAAAGGCTAATATTGTGACAAAACGTTAATTTTAGAATCAATGAAGTTTGTTTCTTTTGTCCGGGTGCGGATTGTCCGGACGCTAGTTGTGGCATTTATGGTCGGTTGTTTACTCGCCGTTTTGCCTAGTTTAGCTCAAAACAATACGACTCCAGACAGTTTCAATTCAGATAATTCCACAGCATCGATTATGCTGGATGGGCGCAAAATATTTGAAGTGACTAAAGCGGAGCAGTTCACCGCCCAAAAACGAGCTGGAGATGCCAATCAAGTTCTCCAAGAACAGGTGGAAACAGCGGAAAAGCCTATAACTGTTGAAATCGATAACACAGCCAGAATTCCTGTCATTAAGGTCGATGGTAAGCATTTGATTTCTATCACCTCAGAAGACACACCTGAAGGCAGAAGCCTTCAAGAACAGGCTGAATTGTGGCAAGGAAAACTGCAAACTGTGATTCAACAGGCACAGTATGAGCGTACACCAATCTACCTAATTAAAGCCATCTTCATCTCAAGCGGTTGCGTGTTTCTAGTGATCGCATTGAGTTGGGCATTAGGTAAGCTTTGGTGTGACTACCTGAAACCTCAGTTAGATAAAGACGCGGCGGAGTCAGCCCCCCGAGACGGAAGCAAACAGGCGAACAGCCCTAAAATCGCCGGACAAGTTCTACTGACACTGATCCGGTGTGCTATCTGGGTCTATGGGCTGATTTATATTACCAACCAGTTTCCCCAAACCCGACAATTAAGTCGCATCGTTACCGATACGATAATTGCCAGTTTAACCTCAGACATGATTCCCTTAGGAGATAACTCCTATTCGGTATTGAATCTATTAATCCTGATCAGTTTATTTGTCGGGTTGATCATCCTGGCAAAAGTGATCAAACAAGGGTTGCGATCGCGGATTTTACGGTTCACGGGTTTAAGTCGGGCAGCACAGGAAACCATTGCGATTATTTTCAATTATGCGTTTATTTTTATCAGCACCCTTGTCTTACTCCAGTTATGGGGGTTAGATATTAGTTCCCTCACCGTATTTGCGGGTGTGTTGGGAGTAGGTATTGGCTTAGGATTGCAGGGAATTGCTAAGGAGTTTATTAGTGGCTTAGTATTAATCTTTGAACGTCCTATTCAAGTTGGCGATTTCGTCGATGTGGGCGGATTGATGGGAACGGTGGAATATATTAGCGTTCGTAGTACCGAAATTAGAACATTAGATGATGTTTCGATTATTATTCCTAATTCCAGATTTTTGGAATCGGAGGTGATTAACTGGTCGCATCACAGTGCAGTATCCCGATTAAATATACCTGTGGGCGTGGCGTATGGGTCAAACCTAAAGACGGTTAGGTCGGCTTTGATTGATGCGGCAAAAGAACATAGTGATGTTCTCCCTCAACCCTCACCCAGAGTCTTTTTTAAGGGATTTGGTGATAGTTCTCTGGATTTTGATTTGTTGGTTTGGATTAGTGAACCTCGCAAGCAATTTCAAATTAAAAGTGACCTTTATTTTCGGATTGAGGTAATTCTCCGCCATCGCGGTGTGGAAATTCCCTTCCCGCAACGGGATCTCCACGTTCGTTCGGGTAGTTTACCTGTCGATATTTCGCCGCAATTAGTTGAATCCTTGGCGCACCTCTCCCAGAGTTTGGCGAAGTGGCTCGATCAACAACCAACGGCTAATCCGCCGCAAGATGGGAATGGTAAAGGAAAAAATTAATTAACGTTAATAGCAGGATTGTCATTTGTCATTCGTCATTTGTCATACTTAAGGCAGTATTAGTAGCGGTTCTCATTTGAAAGCACTACACCCTACATCCCACACCCCACACCCTGTCTCTACCAAGGTGTATTGTATCCAATCCAGAAGTGCTATAGTAGCGAGCAAGATGCTCGCACTACAGGGCTTTCGCTATTATTAACATTAAGGTTTAAATGCCGAACAGCTTATATCGTAGGGTGGGCATTGCCCACCAGCCTTAAGGAGGGTGACATTCGTTTTAGGGTTAAGATAAAAGAAAGAACACGTAGGATTCAACATAATCATCAGTGGCAACCGACTCCCAAAATCATACACCCAAGCAAGTACTAGTTTGTCAACACCGCTCCTGTCAAACTGAAGGTTCAGCCGATGTCTTGGCGGCGTTTGAGGAAGCGGCTGAGGAGACAGAGTTTAAGATCAAAGGGACAGATTGCCAAGGACAATGTAGTTGTGGTCCGACGGTGCGAGTTGTACCGGAAGAAACCTGGTATTATCGGGTTCAACCCAGTGATGTCCGCCGAATTGTGGAACAACACCTGAAAGACGGGAAGCCAGTTGACGAAAAGCTGAATCCTCGGATTCATCGGCGGTTTAGCTTTTGAGATTATTCGCGCAACACATAACCAACCCCCCGCACCGTTTGCACCAAGCGCTTCTCCCCATTAGCTTCTAGTTTCAGGCGCAAATAGCGCACATAAACCTCAATAATATTGGAATCCCCCATAAAATCATACCCCCAGACTCGTTCCAGGATTTGGTCACGGGTAAGAACCTGGCGAGGATGGGAGATCAGATAATCGAGTAAATCAAACTCCTTCGCCGTCAGTTCAATTAAGCGATCGCCCCGATAGACTTCACGGGTAGAATGGTTTAAGCTTAAGTCAGCAAATTTCAGGGTATCCGGGTCTTCCTCCTGATTCCGTCGCAGATGCGCCCTGACTCTGGCTAACAATTCCTCTACACTAAAGGGTTTCACCACATAGTCATCCGCACCCGCATCTAACCCCGCCACGCGATCGCTCACTTCATCCTTAGCGGTTAATAATATAATTGGCACCTTATCCCCTGTACTCCGCAGACGGCGACAAATCTCTAATCCCGACACTCCCGGTAGCATCCAGTCGAGAATCAGCAAATCTGGCTGCGATTCCCGCGCTGTGGCTAAACCCGCAAACCCATCCGGCGCCACGCTGACTTGATATCCTTCATATTGCAGTTCCAGTTCGATAAACTTGGCGAGTTTTGCCTCATCTTCTACAACTAAGATATGGTGCGTCATTGTTTGGATATTCTGAAAGTACAGGAGTTTTGATTGATTTTTGGAGTGCTATTTTTGTACAAAGTAGTCGGATTGCTATTGACTTGCAATTGCCGATATGGTATGCGTTCTGAAATAATCACAGCGATCAGATAATACTTCAGATTGAATAGCATGCTCCTTAAGCGGAATGTCGCCAACGTTCTCTGTTCCCTATCCTCACCACCACACTTCTTCAGCCACCTCTATCTATATAGATACTAATTTATCCCAAAATTTACCCTATAGATGAATTTTCTGGAAAGAATTTACCACAAATCCGTCTCGGCTCTACGCACTGTACCTACTCTGGAGAGCTGGTTCGTTACATCTTTTCTGTTATTGGTTATTGCTTTAATTTGTTTACCCATAGGATTTAACTCAGGGCTTTTAGAGGTTAGGATATTGCCTTTATCTTTTCTAGGTATTGTCAAAATTTTAGTGAGTCGCTTCTTTTTCCCTGTTTAGCAGAAGAGCTGCTATTTCGCGTCCTCCTACTTCCGCGTCCCACCCCTAATACTCCCGTCAATATCCGATTGACTATGGCTTTTATCAGCATAGTTATTTATGTCATCGGTCATCCTATATTTGCTGCTTTATTTTACCAAAAAGCATTCGGAGTTTTCACGAATTCCGGTTTTCTGTTGTCAACGCTAATTTTAGGAATCACCTTGACGATTTCCTACTGGCACTCTCGCTCAATCTGGTCTCCTGTTGTAATTCATTGGATTGTTGTTATCGTTTGGCTACTTATATTCGATGGATATTCAAAATTAGATTTATAGTGTCTGGAACACTATTCCGATTTTGGCACGCGCCAGAGTTTAATCGTTTTATCTGCACTCCCACTGACTAAGGTTTTCCCATCTGGGCTAATCGCAATCGAATTAACGGAACTTAAATGACCCTTTAGCGTGCGAATTAATTGTCCAGTGGCAAGATGCCAAAGTTTAATCGTCTTATCTGCACTCCCACTGGCTAAAACTTGACCATCTGGACTAATAGCTAAAGCATTCACAAAACTCGAATGTCCTGTGAGTGTGCGAATTTCGTTCCCTGTGGCTAAATCCCAAAGTTTAATGGTTTTATCCGCACTTCCACTGACTAACATTCTTCCATCTGGGCTAATTTCTAGGGCGTTGACTGAACTTGAATGTCCCGTTAATGTGTGAATTTCTTGTCCTGTGTCTAAATCCCAAAGTTTAATCGTTTGATCTGCACTTCCACTGACTAACATTCTTCCATCTGGACTAATTAGCAAGATGTTGACTGAACTTGAATGTCCTGTCAGGGTGCGAATTTCTTGTCCTGTGTCTAAATCCCAAAGTTTAATCGTTTGATCGGCGCTTCCACTGACTAATGTCTTCCCATCTGGACTAATGACCAAATAATTGACAAAGCTAGCATGTCCAGATAAGGTTTGAATTTTTTCCTGAGTAACCAGATGCCAAACCTGAATAAAATTCTCCCCGCTTCCGGTAAAAATTTTATCCCAATCCGAATTAATGGCAAAGTAGTTAATCGGCTGGTCATACCCGGTAATTTTGCGAACTTCTTGACCTGAATCCAGATGCCAAAATCGGATGGTTTTATCCGCATTACCACTTACCAATGTCTCTCCATCCGGACTAATTATGAGGTAATTAATGTAACTGGCATTCGTCTTAAGGGTTTGAGCTATTTCGAGAGACCGATAGGCAGCCACTTCAGCCGGAATTTGAGGTTCGACTTGCCTCACCTGATAAACTCCAACGCCAATGACTAAGGCTAACGTTCCCAACCAAAGCCATTTTGTTTGAGAGATTAAAGGTTGACGACGCCGAGAAATTAGCCTAGATTCCTTTTGCGGTAATGTGGCTGTTTGCAGTTTTGTATTACTGGGTAATTGCGGAGACGAAGATAGAGGAGACACAATAGACGGAGATGCAATATGAGCCAATTCATCTATAATGTCCTGAGTTGTCTTATGTCGAGTCGCTGCTGTCGGTGACATTAGCTTATCAATTAGGTCGGCTAAGGGTGTTGAAAGTCCAGGAACTTTTTGCCGCCAATGAATGCGATCGGTTAACGGGTCATATATACTCGGGTCAGTTACTGATTTTGCGGTTAACAAATAGACCAAGGTACGACCCAAGGCATAGAAATCGGACTGAGGAACCGCATGACCTTTTTCTTGTTCCGGTGGCGTGTACCCCGCCGAACTAATTTTAGTCACATTCCCTGCGCCACCTACTTCTGCTAAATAGGTATACGTCAATTCTCTAGCTGTGCCAAAATCAATCAACACCAATTGCCCGGTGGAACGCAGCATGATATTTTCGGGTTTAATATCTCGATGAAAATAGTTTTTTCCATGAACCAGATGTAATATTTCAACCAGTTGGTTTAACCAGTTCAGTGCCAAGGATTCAGAAATGGGATGATTCCCCTGTTGTCGCATCCACTGCTTTAAATTCAATCCCTCAATTTTTTCCATGATGATGCAGTGCAGCGGTTCCCCACCTTGAGGAATAACCTGAAAATATCCATCAGACTCAACCTTAGGAATACCGGGATGATGCAGTTGACTTAATACGGCGGCTTCTTGTTTAAATAAATCGATAACCTTAGAATTTTTATTGTGTTTCGGTTTGAGAACTTTTAAGATTTTGGGACTAGCGCCTTGGTAGGCTTCATACACCATACCGAAACCACTGGTATCACTAAGGAGACGCATCACTTGATAGCGCTCTTGGAGTAACAACAATGAGCCACAATTGCGACAAATTCGATTGTTCAGGTTACCTGGATCACTGGGTTCAGGACACCGGGGATTGATACAGTAGCTCATATCTAAGTAGTCGGAAAATTCAAGTTAATGGTTGAGATGAGGAAGGAACAGGGAACAGGAAACAGTTTCGACCCTCTGTCTGAGGAAGATTCTGCGATCAGGTGATCAGGTCACGAAGGATCTTTCCCTGATTTTAGGATGCGGATAAGAATGCTGGGGAATATTCCGCCACAAAAGTTAAAAGTCGTATCGAAACTGCTAAGATGTACAAAAGTGTGTCAAAAGAAGCTGAATTGAGTAACGTTTTATGAGTGGTGTAGCTGCCTACGACTGGCAATCACTGCCGTGCGATCGCTCGGACAGAACTAGCCCCTCTGTAGCTGTAGCGCCACTGACGGTTTTCTGCGACTTCGACGGACCGATTGTCGATGTCTCTAAGCGCTATTACACCACCTATCAGCTAGCCCTGGCGGATACGCGATCGGCTTATCAAGCCCAAGGAATCACGTTACCGATTCAACAGCTTGAACCCCAACAATTCTGGGAGATGAAACAGGATCGGGTGGCGGATGAAGACATTGCTCTGCGATCGGGTGTGCAAGGGAAGCAATTTGAGTTTTTCTTATCACGAGTCTTAGAAATTGTCAATCAGCCCTTACTGTTACATCTGGATAAGCTGCAACCGGGAGTGCGGTGGGCATTAGCCAGACTCCATTCTCAAGGTATCCGGCTAGTCTTGGTGACGTTACGCTGTCAGGAACAAGCGACACAAATTTTGAGAAATTACGGGTTGACTCGTCTGTTTAGCGGCATTTACGGAACTTACGACGATCAAGCCGCCTATCGAAATAATGTTGAACTCAAGCAACAACTTTTAGCCCAGGCTTTGAGTGAACAGGTTGATCTTTCGGGACAGCCGCAATCAGCATGGATGATTGGTGACACAGAGGCGGATCTCCTTGCCGCCCAAGCGGTATCTATTCCTACCGTGGCGCTTACGTGCGGGATTCGTTCCTATAGTTATCTCCAGCAATTCCAACCCACTCACACTTGCTATGATCTGTTGACGGCGGCTGATTATCTTTTGGGAAAGATGAAGTGTGAACAGTGACATCCTCCTACACCGAATCAGAGATTACGGTGTAGGCTTCCTTTGTCATAGTCAAAAGGCTACGCTTCCGGCATTTTATAGTGGGGAATATGCCCAGCCCCACTCTCTTGATGTTAATCGCAGCGTTCCAATCTCTATCTAGAATCAATCCACACAAGCACTCATGTATTCGGATTGATAAATCCTTTTGAACTAAGCGATTACAGCAAGAGCAAACCTGGCTTGTATTATGAGGTTTGACTTTCACCACCAACTTACCAGCTTTCGCAGCTTTGTAAGCGAGAATTGATAGGAATTGCCCCCAGCCAGCATCATTAATTGACTTGTTTAAACCTGATTTGGCACTTTGACCATTGGGTAAATATTTACCATTTTCATCTTGTTTAGGTTTATTTTTTTGGGACAAGTTTCCGGGTTTGATGTCCTCAACAAAGAACACCTGTTCATCACGACCCACCAGTTTTGTCGCTGACTCATAATGGAACTGTTTCCGCTTCCGTTGTAGCCTCTGGTGGTGTTTCGATATCTTTTTCGCCAGTTTTCGTCGTGATGCCGATTTGTGAGGCTTTTTATCCTTACGGTTTTGAAGCTTGGCTAGTTTATCCTCTGACTTGCGATAGTGCTGTTGAATTGGTTCTACTTCACCGTCTGAAGCTGTCCAAAACTTTTCTAACCCCACATCTAACCCAAGAGAGTTATCTTTTGTCGCTTCTATCTGTGGTGATTTCAGACTAGGAACAGATTTATCCTCTAAAGTTAAGCAAATATACCAACCATCTGCTTTCCGAGAAATCAGCGCTGCTTTAATAGTGAACCCTTCCGGGATTGGGCGGTGATAAATACAGCGTACCTGACCAATCTTAGGTAGATTAATTTGTGCAATATCTCGTCTGGCTTCCCCGTTTTTGCGCTTATGTGGATTGGCAGTAACTGTAAGGCAATCCGCCTTAAGCTGAGGGAAAGAGAATGTTCTATATCGCTTAACAGACTTAAATCTAGGTCTACCACTCCGGTTTCCCTTGAAATCTCCTTTCAAGAAGCGATTAAACGTATCCTCTACTCTCTTGATTGCCTCCTGAATAACTTGAGAGTGAACGCCATCGTAAAGGTGACGATGAGACTCCCTTGACCAATGAGTAGCCCGTTTTTGGCTGTAGTATGATGGTTGCTCTTTTAGTTCTGGCAAATGGGTGACAAGGAAGAAGCACGCATTGACAGGGGAACGATTACAGTCCCACCAGTTAAAACGTTCCTCTAGCATCAAATTGTGTATTCGGCACAATTTATACAGCCATTCATTTAATTTAACTGACTGCTGCTTACTGGGGACAATTCGATACTGATAATTCAGTTTAAATGTGTCTTTGCTTCGCTTCAAAACTATCACCTCCTTATGCTATATAATACCATACCAATCACAATTGTTAGGGCAAAAATAAAGTTTTCTCTCACTGGCGATTCATCCCACGCTCAATCAAAGATTAGAGCGTGGGGCTTCTCGCCGAGTCAGCTAAGTAGGTGGACACAATTAAAGTTAGCGGTGGAGATTAGGGAACACCTCGGCTTCGCTCGGTGTGTAACAGGGAACACCTCGGCTTACCTCGACTCCGCTCGGTAACACGCTCGGTGTGTCACAGAGAACAGGGAACAGTAAGGGTTTGAGGCTTGTTTATATAACTTAATCTAGTTAAGTTTATTTCTACCAACCTACTTAATACCCAATTTAAATGCATGACAGCTTAGGCGATCGCACGATGGATGTGGGATGGCAAAATTATAGATAGGTTCACTCTGAGGCGTAACCATTATGGTTCAAACCATTGCTATCTCCGAGAAAACAACTCTGAAGTATTTACGAGATAATTTTAACCTTGAACGGACTAGCGAATCTGGTTTTTTCCCAGAGTGGCAGGAGGAATTACCCGCTTTAACCGATACAGACATTCAGACATTGAACCGCATCCGCGATCGCTACTTCCATCAGCTTGATGAAGGCATGATGCTGGAAAGTGGGGTCAAGATGATGATTGTCTCTCCGCTACTAGAACTGGCGGGCTTCTATGATCCACCGTTTCGTTCGCGTTTTGAACCTCCTGTAGATGTTGCGATTGATACAGGTGAAGAAGTCCTCAATGGTCGTATTGATGCCTTGATCGTGCAAAATCAGATATGGGTTTGGGTATTAGAAGCCAAGCGCACCACGTTTTCCTTATCTCTAGGTATTCCGCAGGCATTAGCCTATATGCTGGCTAATCCAGAACGAACACAGCCTACCTACGGCTTACTTTGCAGTGGAGACAGTTTCATCTTCCTCAAACTCCAGTCGCAACCGACTGCTGTCTATGGGCTATCCAACCATTTCAATATTTTAAATGATGGCGATCTAGCAACAGTGGTTCAAATCTTAAGAAAGATAGGTCAATCTGCCCTTCCCTGAACTTTAACCTGAAGTTCCAACAGGGAGTTGAAACTGTTGCCTATTCCCTGTTCCCTGTTGCCTCTCCCTACCACAAGACTCCCTACAGCAACTCCTATTTTAAGACTGTTCCAGCAAATGCATCTGTTCCCACCAACGACTTAAGGGATAATACACCACAGGTGCCCACAAACTACTGAGAATCGCTGAGGATAGGGCAATGCGCTGGTGATCCGTCCAAATTTCTGCTAGAGTGCGATCGCCCATAAAACTATATTGAATCGCCGTCACCGTCTCCGCAACAACCGCCATGCCAAACACAATGAGCGCCACTGAAATAAAATCTTCCTGAATATATCGCTGCTTCTGCATTCGAGCCGTTAAAACACCCACCAACACTAAACTTAGAACATGAGTGGGTTCAGGGGCAGTCATCCCATCTTGAATCAAACCCAGTGCGAATCCTGCCATCGCCCCCTGAAGCGCGGTGCGTTTGATACTCCAGGCAACCACCCAAATTAACAACCAATTCGGGGCAATTCCCAGTAATTCCATTCCCGGTAACCGTGTTGGTAAAACCATCACACATAAAAGGACAGAACCCGCCGTTACCGTCCAATTGATCAGTTGACGCACTCGGGGGGAAAACTGGGAAAGGTTGAACGTATTGTTCAAGGGTTTCTTTTGTGCTATCCTCAATGAGTTTTGCCTTTTTTTGACCTCCATTTCACCGCCCAAGTGTCACATCTAGGTTTTTGTTGATTGGTAATCCGGTTAAATTTCTAAGTATAAAAACTTACTCAAAAATTCACGAAAATTCCCAAAAATCGATTATACCCCTGAGAGATGGGGAATTTATGGTATTCGTTTTTGCACCCTGGTTACTCTATTCGGGGTCAACCGTCCTTGATTGGGGATAAACAATCACCCACTCCAAGGCATCTAAAGGCGCTGTCAACTCAATCACAGCTTCGGGGGCTGGACTTTTATCCAGGTTGACTGACTCCACCCGTCCTAACGGTAAGCCAGCGGGGAACAGTTTACTCACGGGTGATGTGGAAACGGCATCCCCCCGACGGACATCGGGTACTTTGTCAAAAAACTGAAACACCGCCCGATTTGAACCTTGTCCTCGAATAAAACCCATGCTACGGCTACGGCTAATCACCGCCCCGACCCGACTTGTAGCATCGCTGATTAGCAGTACACGACTTGTATTCGGGGTCACATGGACAATCTGACCCACTAAACCGCCAGGTGCCATGACAATAGAATGCACCTTAATTCCATCTCGACTGCCTCGACCTAATGTTACTTGTTCCCACCAGTGACCCGCACTACGCCCGATAATCGGGGCAAGGATTCCTTGCTGGTCTTGGGTTTTAGAATAATTCAGCAACTCTTTGAGTTTTTGGTTTTGGCTCTCGATTTCAATCAGACGCTGCTGTAGTTCTAGAACTTTGGCATTTGTCAGACGCTCCTCTTTTGTCGGCTCTGATTGTAAGGGACGGGTCAATAACTGATAAGCCTCAAAGAGAGCTGCCCCATGAGTGTGGCGAACGAACCAAGCAAGGCTTAGAGTTAGTCCCCCCAGCACAACAGCGACTCCATGTTTGTCCCACCAACGACGCAATATATACATAACCTGTCTAGTATTCGTTCAGCTTTCGGCTGATGCCATCGAGTTGCAATAGTGCAGTTGACTGCTCATGCAGCTTGCGGGTCTAACCATCTCCAGGCTGCTCTCTATGACGTTATCACCTTAGATATGGCGAGAGCGCCCACTAAACACCCGTTCTAGCTGTTTGAAGTTTTCCAGAACACGACCTGTGCCTAAAACCACACAGCTTAGGGGATCAGCCGCTACATGAGTCACAATACCTGTTTCGTGACTAATCAACGTATCTAGTCCTTTGAGTAAGGCACCGCCACCCGCTAACATGATGCCTCGATCAATAATATCGGCAGCGAGTTCCGGTGGTGTCCGCTCCAAAGTACGTTTTACCGCATCAACGATAACCGACAGTGGTTCGGACATACTTTCGCGGATTTCAGGTCCCTTGATACTCACGGTTCGCGGTAAACCCGACAGCAAGTGTAAGCCGCGTACTTCCATGGAGAAATCGTCATCCTCATGAGTGGGATAGGCTGAACCAATCTGAATTTTAATTTCTTCAGCAGTTCGTTCCCCAATCACCAGGTTATGCACTTTTTTCATGTACTGGGTAATCGATTCACTCAGTTCATCGCCAGCAACCCGTACCGATTCGCTCAAAACGGTACCTTGTAAACTTAGCACGGCGACTTCTGTCGTACCCCCACCGATATCAATAATCATATTACCGGTTGGCTCTGCCACTGGCAGTCCTGCACCAATAGCGGCAGCAACTGGCTCATCGATTAGGTAAACATCTCTGGCACCAGCTTGAGAGGCGGCTTCCATCACCGCCCGTCGTTCTACACCCGTCACACCACTGGGAATGCCTATGACAATCCGAGGTTGAACTAAAGTACGCCCTTCGTGAACTCGCCGGATAAAATGTTTGAGCATCAGTTCGGCGGTATCGAAGTCAGCAATCACACCATCGCGTAGAGGACGCAAGGCAATTACGTTACCGGGTGTTCTGCCCAGCATTTTTTTGGCGTCCTCTCCCACCGCTAGTGGCATTTTTTCATCTTGGTCCATGGCGACGACAGAAGGCTCCTGGAGTACGATGCCTTTGCCAGATACATATACTAAAGTATTAGCCGTACCTAAATCGATACCCATGTCCCGGGATAGGGAAAAGCGATTGAAAATACCCACTCGTTTATACGCCCCCAAGGTCGAATGTTTCTATGTATAACAAACAAAGTATCTGAACTGTAACCGAGGTGGATTCTATTACGTTTTTTTGGCTGAGTCTAGTGAAGTTGAGAAAGTCATCGTGATGAATCTTTGAAAACAAAGCTGAAAGTATCATTCAGACGAGAAATTTGCTGATCCGGAGAAAGTTTTTGACCACCGGGCGTGCATGTAGAGACGTGCCATGGCACGTCTGGAAGCTGGGGGAGAGGTTTGCTGTTCAGTTATTTCCGCCTTTTTGCACCAGGGTAAGGGATTGTGGCGGACGGCATAAATTCGCTAAACTGGTGGGCGACAAGTACAAGGGTACTAAAACAATGAGTCTCAATGTGGTTAATCTAGTGGGTCGGGTGGGCGCAGATCCCGATGTCCGCTATTTCGAGTCGGGTAGTGTTTTGTGTAAGTTAACACTGGCGGTGGATCGCCGCAGCCGCAACAGTGATAAGCCTGACTGGTTCAATTTAGAGATTTGGGGTAAGACAGCGGAAGTGGCGGCAAACTATGTGCGCAAGGGGAGCTTAATTGGGATTCAAGGAGCGCTGAAGATTGATCCGTTAACGACGCGGGATGGTCACAATTACCACAAACCCGTAATCCGGGTGGATCGAATGGATTTATTAGGGTCTAAACGAGATAATGATCCCAGCGCGGTCGATCGCTATAGCGAGACAGAGTTCTAACGGTTAGTAGCTAATTTGCAGAGTTACGGATGCCTGTACCTCTTGCTCACCGCCAATAATTGGTGTCGGAGCATTTTGGGCAACGGACTCTGCCTGTGCCAGCCGGGGCATAGGTGGAGACGGTGGTGTGGCACCATTAATTTGAATGTTCACGATATCTTGACGGGTGAGGTTCAAGGCATTTAACACCGCATCGGCTTGCTGTTGGGCATCCTGAGTGGCTTCTCGTAGCGCTTGTTTCTGAGCCGTAGCGATCGCGCTTTCTGGGGCGGTAAAGCGAATCGAGTCGATGCGAGTTGCACCAGCAGCCACGGCATCATCCAAAAGGGTTCCCGCCTGTTCTGTGGGAATACGGAAACTGACCGTATTACTGGCAGAATACCCGATCAAACGTCGCTGATTGTCCTCGTAGGTATAGACAGGATTGAGCTGGATACTGGTGGTTTGGAGTTGTTCAACATTACGCGATCGCAGCAACTCCACCACCGCCGCCGACTGACGTGCCACTTCTTGTTGCACCTGTTGCGCTGTTTTTCCTTGAACCTCAACCCCTAACTGGACTCGCGTCAAGGTTGTGGGAATTCGTTCTACGCCTTGTCCGGTTACCGTTAGCGTTCGTAACAATCGCTCCTGCGCGATCGCGGGATTTATGCATCCGAGCATCACTAAACCCAAAACCCCAGCCATCACCTGTAACTTTTTTTGGCTCAGAAAACGGGAACATAAATCTGTCATTTTATAAATTCTCCAAACACCGATAGATTAAGCCTTAACTTTGACACCATAGAGCATTATCATTTCTGGGGTTACAGTTTTTGCAACTCAGTAGTTTAATCTGTAGCCAAGCTCCCAGACGCGCCATGGCACGTCTCTACAAGCTCCCTGTTCCCTGTTCCCTGTAGAATAGAATCCATGCTTTTTTCTCAATCCGTAGCTGATGCAACTGCCTGGGTGAGTTCCCTAACTCCCCCCTTAGGTTTAAGATGGCTATCGGCACATCAATCGCTGATCGCCACAGCCAGTGAAGCCTCCAGCAGCGAAGCCGAAAATAGTTCATTAATCTTCGCCGGCGTATTGCTGAGTTTAGTCGTCATTTACTTTGCCAGCAAACTGGGCGGCGAACTTTGTGCGCGGATTAACTTGCCACCTGTACTGGGGGAACTGGTTGGAGGTGTCGTTGTCGGAGTTTCAGCGCTGCATCTACTTGTTTTTCCCGAAGCCGGGGCAGATGCGGCTAGCTCAATGATTGTCAGCTTTCTGGAGCGCACAGCGGGTTTAAACCCAATGGCGGCTGAGTCGGTGTTTGAGACTCAGAGTGAGGTGATCTCAGTTTTATCCGAACTGGGGGTGGTGATTCTTCTATTTGAAATTGGACTGGAATCGGATTTGCAAGAACTGATCCGAGTCGGTCCACAAGCGGCTGTTGTCGCCATTGTTGGGGTGATTGCCCCTTTTGCCGCCGGGACAGCCGGGTTAACCTATTTGTTCGACGTTCCCGCCGTCCCAGCTATTTTTGCGGGGGCGGCGCTAACCGCTACCAGTATTGGGATTACCGCCAAAGTCTTAGCCGAAATCGGCAGTCTCAGTTCCAAAGAAGGTCAAATTATCATTGGTGCAGCGGTATTAGATGACGTGTTAGGCATCATCGTGCTAGCGGTAGTCGCGAGTTTAGCCAAAACCGGGGAAATCGCGATCGCGAATGTAATTTATCTGATCATCAGTGCGGGTGTCTTTTTAGTCGGTGCGATTTTAGTGGGGCGCTTTCTCGGTCCCTACTTCGTCGCCTTGGTGGATGAAATGAAGACTAGGGGTCAGGTATTACTCACCGCCCTAATTTTTGCCGCGATTCTGTCTTACATTGCCGCTGCGATTCAACTCGAAGCCATTTTAGGCGCATTTGCCGCTGGCTTAATTTTGGCAGAAACCGATAAACGCCGGGAATTAGAGGAACAGGTGTTACCCGTGGCTGATGTCCTTACCCCGATTTTCTTTGTGGTTGTCGGTGCCAAAACCGACTTAAGTGTCCTTAACCCAGCGGTTCCCAGTAATCGGGAAGGCTTGATTTTGGCAGTGTTCCTGATCGTCGTGGCGATTATCGGTAAGGTAGTCACAGGCTTTACCGTCTTTGGTCAACCCGGTATTAATCGTTTGGCGATCGGTGTGGGTATGGTTCCCCGAGGGGAAGTCGGACTGGTTTTTGCTGGAGTCGGTTCAGCCAGTGGGGCGCTTTCCTCGGCAACTGAGGCAGCGATTATCATGATGGTGATTTTAACCACATTTATCGCTCCCCCCTTATTGCGATTAGTCTTAAAAGAACCCGAAACTGTCCCCGGATCAGAGCCAGTGGAAACCCTGTCTGATTCTAAACCCGAATGACTGAATCATCCCCAGTTCTCCTGAAGTACAAGCAGGGGGAGCAATGTAGAGACGTGCCATGGCGCGTCTGGGAGCCGGGGGAGCCGTTGGGATTGTTCATCCGAAAAGGGACTATACTATTTTTTTTGAAACTTAAATTCGTTACTCTACGTCCCTGAAAGCTGACTGTCTATAACAGCTAATCAACTCAACTTGGGTGAGTCATTGGTTTAAGCCAGGGTGGAAACCAAAGCGAGCAGTTGGACTTCGGGATATAGGGTGAACCCGCTCAACCTCACTGAGTTCAGTTTTGAACTCAACAACTGCCTCAAGTGAAAAGCCACCCACCTAAATGCTGTATGCAGCACCGAGCTTTAAGTTAGGAGCAATAATTGTGAGATTTCGCTGGCTACTGCTACTCTCCAGCTTTTTGAGTGTTTTTCTCTATACATCCGCCGCCGAAGCGCGTCAACTGCTGTTTTGGCGGTTTGACCGCGCTCAAAATCAGTTGGTCTTTACCACAGATGAGGGCGTTCAGCCGAGGGCGCAACTCATTGCGAATCCGACTCGGCTGGTGATTGATTTGCCCGGAATTCGACTAGGACGCCCAACGGTCAATCAACAAGTGGGCGGTGCGATTCAAGAAATTCGAGTCGGACAATTTGAAAACCAAACCACTCGGATTGTGGTCGAATTAGCCCCAGGGTATACCCTCGACCCCCAACAGGTAAAATTTAGAGGACTCTCGCCGACGCAGTGGACGGTGAATATCCCCAATCCGCAACGGATATCAACCGCACCGACTCCACCACCCATCACCACGGTTCCTGATCGCCAATCTCGCCAACCGAGTCCGTCAGTCGTGGTGGAAACATCAACGACACCAGTGGATAGTTTCCAGGTGACTCGGAATGGATTTTTTATCCGTACCGATGGCGGAAAACCGGATCAGATTCAGGTGAAGCGGAGTCGCGATCGCCGCCAGATTGAGATTGAGGTGGAGGGTTTAAACCTCTCCCGCCGTCTGGTTGAGCAAACGTTGGATGTGAATCGCTATGGCGTTAGCCAAATTGAGTTCCAAACGGTTAAAGAGTCTCCTCCCTTAACTCGGATCAAGTTAAAGGTGAACCGAGATAGCCCCGATTGGCAGGCATTGTACAGTGATGTCGGTGGGCTAGTGATTATCCCCAGAGGTACCTCGGCATCAAGTTTAGAGAATCGCTCGAATGCTTCGGGTAATGTCTTAGTCTCTTATCCCTCGCGCCAGGGAACTTCAAATCGGCGAGTCAGCATCAATCAAGGGTCTACGATTCAGTCGGTTGAACTGGGCAACAATCAGACTCAACTGTTGATTCAAGCCGATCGCCCTGTTCAAGCCACCAGTCGCTGGGATGGGAATGAGAAGGCGTACCGGATTACGATTCCCAATGCCCAATTAGCGGATCAGGTTAAAGGACCGCAACTGACTGCCAATAGTCCTTTATCACGGGTATTGCTGCGCCAGCAAGACTCTAACACCGTGGTGATTTTGGTGCAGCCAAGTCCGGGAACTCAGATTGGTAGTCTTAATCAAATCAGCGATCGCTTATTGGCGCTACCCATACAACAAAGACAAGCCACATTACCTCCCCGCCAATCGATTCGGGTACCCCCACCGAGTCCATCCCCTACATCCCCCACCTTATCTCCCACTGTTCCCAATAGTCGGATCGTGGTGATGGTTGATCCGGGACATGGCGGTAAAGATCCCGGTGCTGTTGGTATTGGCGGATTACGGGAAAAGGACGTTATTTTACCCATTGCCCAAGAAGTGGCAGCATTATTAGAAAAACAGGGTGTGCAAGCCGTATTAACCCGCAATAGCGATTATTTCGTGGATCTCGCTCCCCGTGTGACCATGGCGGAGCGAGTCAATGCTAATCTATTTGTCAGCATTCATGCGAATGCCATTAGTCTCAGCCGCCCGGATGTCAATGGATTGGAAACTTATTATTTCTCCAGTGGTCAACGACTCGCTCAGACGATTCACAATAACATTTTACAGACGGTTCCGGTGCAGAATCGGGGTGTCCGACGCGCCCGATTTTATGTGCTCAGAAAAACCTCAATGCCAGCGGTTTTGGTGGAAGTGGGTTTTGTCACCGGTCGAGAGGATTCGGTGAAATTAAATAACCCAACTCACCGTAGCCAAGTGGCACAGGCGATCGCTCGTGGTATCCTTCAGTACATTCAGCAGAATTTGTGAACCTGACATAGATTCGTTCATGAATTTCCTATTCCCTGTTCCCTGTTCCCTGTTCCCTGACAAATAACCAATGACAAATGACCCGATTTTGAACTTTAGGGGAGAAGCACAACACCGTCGTATTGGCGTATTCGACAGTGGTGTTGGTGGACTGACTGTTCTCAGGGAACTCTACCGACAACTTCCCAATGAATCGATTCTTTACTTTGCGGATACCGCCCGACTCCCTTATGGAACTCGTTCAGCCAGGGAAATCGTCCAGTTTGGGCGCGAGATTCTCACATGGATGGTTGAACAAGAGGTAAAAATGGTGGTTCTGGCGTGTAACACCAGTGACGCCTTAGCCCTAGAAACGTTACGGCGTGAGTTTCAACTGCCGATTCTCGGATTAATTTTGCCCGGTTCTCGCGCGGCGGTACAAGCAGGGCGTCGGATTGGCGTGATTGCTACCCCGGCGACGGCGGCGAGTAATGCCTATCGACGCGCTTTATTGGAAGTGGAACCCACGGTTCAGGTTTGGCAAGTCAGTTGTCCGGAGTTTGTCCCCTTAGTTGAGCAAAATCGCTTATATGAACCCTATACTTCGGAAGTGGCGTCCCAGTATTTGATGCCCCTACTCCAGCAGCGAATCGATACGTTGATTTATGGTTGTACCCATTATCCCTTGTTAGCGGCGGTATTGCGACAAATTTTACCCGCATCTGTTCAATTAATTGATCCGGCTGAACATGTGGTGGCGGCGGCGGCGCAAGAACTGGATTTAATGGGATTAAAAAATAGTTCTCTACCCCTACCAACGCGATTTTGTGTCAGTGGTTGTCCGCAGCAGTTTGCCAAGTTGTCGGTACAGTGGTTGGGGTGTACTCCAGTTGTGGAAAAAACCTATCTGCCAGACGCATCCCCTGTATCTATGTCTGTGGAAGCGGTGGAGTGAAGGCTTGGTGTCTAGTGCGTCCTAAGTAGGTGGACTTTCATTAAAGTTAACAGTTGAGCCAAGGGATAGAAAACCCCAAGGCTAGGTTAAATCAGATACAGAACCGATAAAAATTCAATGGTAAGCGTTTACTGCCAACAATAAAGAGCTTGAAGAGACAGTACCCTTTACCCATACAACAGGCAGACAGAACAGAACAACCGCACTTGAAAAATTCTAACCTTAACTGCCAAAATGCCAGCAAACGCTTAGAGAGGAGACAACTAGAATGCTAGAAGCCTATCGCCAACACACTGCAGAACGCGCCGAACTCGGCATTCCCCCCCTACCCCTAGACGCCCAGCAAACCACTGAACTGTGCGAACTGCTGAAAAACCCGCCACCGGGGGAAAAAGAAACCCTAATGCACCTGATTCGCGATCGCGTTCCTCCCGGTGTTGACGAAGCCGCCTATATCAAAGCAGGCTTCCTCACCGCCATTGCCAAAGGAGAAATCACCAGTCCCCTAATCAGTCATCAAGGTGCCGTAGACCTTTTGGGGACAATGGTAGGCGGTTACAACGTCCAATCCCTAGTCGATTTACTCAAATCCCCAGACAACCCCTTAGCATCAGAAGCCGCCGTCGAACTGAGTAAAATCACCTTGGTGTATGATGCCTTCAACGATGTCCTCGCCCTCTCAGAGGTCAATCCCTACGCCAAACAGGTAGCTGATGCTTGGGCAAATGGGGCATGGTTTATCCGCCGTCCCAAACTCCCCAAAGCCATCAACGTCACCGTCTTCAAAGTTCCCGGAGAAACCAACACCGACGATCTCTCTCCCGCCACCCACGCCACCACCCGCCCGGATATCCCCCTCCACGCCTTAGCCATGCTAGAATCCCGGATGCCGGATGCCTTAGACACCATTGCCAAGCTCAAAGAAAAAGGCTATCCTGTGGCTTACGTTGGTGATGTTGTCGGTACAGGCTCCTCCCGTAAATCCGCGATTAATTCCGTCCTTTGGCATATTGGCGAAGATATTCCCTGCGTTCCCAACAAACGCGCAGGCGGGTATATTTTAGGCAGTGCGATCGCGCCAATCTTCTTTAACACCGCCGAAGACTCCGGTGCATTACCCATTGAGTGCGATGTCACCAAGATGGAAACGGGAATGGTAATTACCATCCATCCCTACAAAGGCGAAATCACCAACGAAGCCGGAGAGGTCATTTCCACCTTTAAACTCAAACCCGAAACCATCCTGGATGAAGTCCGCGCCGGTGGACGTATTCCTCTATTAATCGGGCGCAGTCTCACCGATAAAACCCGTGAAGCCCTCGGATTAGACCCCAGTACCCTCTTCACTCGTCCCACCATGCCAGAGGATAGTGATAAAGGCTTCACCTTGGCACAGAAAATGGTGGGCAAAGCCTGCGGCTTACCCGGCGTGCGTCCCGGTATGTCTTGCGAACCCCTAATGACTACCGTTGGTTCCCAAGATACCACCGGTCCCATGACACGAGACGAACTCAAAGAACTCGCCTGTCTGGGATTCAGCGCCGATTTAGTCATGCAGAGTTTCTGTCATACCGCCGCCTATCCCAAACCCGTGGATATTACCACCCACAAGGAACTCCCCAACTTCTTCTCCACTCGTGGCGGTGTCGCTTTGCGTCCAGGGGATGGGATTATTCACTCCTGGTTAAACCGGATGTTATTACCGGATACTGTTGGTACTGGTGGTGATTCGCACACCCGCTTCCCCTTAGGCATTTCCTTTCCCGCTGGTTCCGGCTTAGTCGCCTTTGCCGCAGCGTTAGGCGTAATGCCATTGGATATGCCCGAATCCGTCTTAGTCCGGTTTACGGGTGAATTGCAACCCGGCGTCACCCTGCGGGATATTGTCAATGCGATTCCTTATGTGGCGATTCAACAAGGCAAATTAACCGTTGCTAAAGAGAATAAGAAAAACGTTTTCTCTGGACGGATTATGGAGATGGAAGGCTTACCGGATTTAAAAGTCGAACAAGCCTTTGAACTCACCGATGCCACAGCCGAACGGTCTTGTGCCGGATCGACGATTAAGTTAGGGAAAGAAACCATTTCCGAGTATCTGCATTCCAACATTGTGCTATTGAAGAACATGGTAGCGCGAGGCTATCAAGATGCCCGGACTTTGATGCGTCGGGTGGCAAAAATGGAGCAATGGTTGGCAAATCCGGAGTTAATGTCAGCGGATGCTAATGCCGAGTATGCCGATATTATCGAAGTCAATTTGAACGACATCAAAGAACCGATTGTCGCCGCCCCCAATGACCCCGATAATGTCAAATTAATGTCCGAATGTGCCGGAGACAAAATTGACGAGGTGTTCATTGGTTCATGCATGACCAATATTGGACATTACCGCGCCGCTGCTAAAGTCTTAGAAGGTGCAGGAAAAGTAAAAGTGCGCCTCTGGATTTGTCCACCTACCCGGATGGATGAAAAGCAACTGCGGGAAGAAGGAATTTATGACACCTTTGCGGCGGCAGATGCACGGACAGAAATGCCGGGATGTTCGCTATGTATGGGGAACCAGGCGCGAGTTGAAGATGAGGCGACGGTGTTTTCGACATCAACCCGGAATTTCAACAATCGCATGGGCAAAGATGCGCGAGTTTATCTCGGTTCGGCGGAATTAGCTGCTGTTTGTGCGCTGTTGGGTCGGATTCCCACGGTTGAGGAATATACGGACATTGTGACGGAGAAATTGAATCCCTTTGCTGGTGATTTGTATCGCTATTTGAACTTTGATCAAATTGCTGGGTTTGAGGATGAAGGACGGGTGATTCCGTTGGAAGAAATGCCCAAGATTGAGGATATTTTGGGGATGCCAACAGCGGCGCGATAATTAAGGTAGGGTGGGCATTGCCCACCTTATTGGCTGATTGTTACCCTAGACTCATCGGCGCAGACAATCTATACCGCGATTGTTAGCTCTTTTTAGAGGGCTGAAACCATTGAAATATCGTTGCTTTGGGCAATGGGGTTTCCAAAATGGGATGCTCCCGGTGTTAGGGGAAGACAGAGGTTATCCTGATCCCAAATCGTCGCTTCCTCTGGACGCCAGAAGGATTTGGAGGAACTGCTGGAACGGATTCGACGGCGCGATCGCAAATTGACGGTGATTTATGGGTCATCCGGCGTAGGAAAGAGTTCAATTTTGCAGGCGGGATTAGTTCCGATTCTGCAACAAACTTATTTTGAAGGGCGGGATGTTGTGCCTGTTTTGCTACAAGTTTATCAGGATTGGGTTGGGGGGTTAGAGAAGGGTTTAGTGGAAGCTTTGGAGAGTGTTAACCGTTCTTCTAGTTTCGCTAAGGAGTCTCTTGATACTCAATCCGATCCCCCCCTGCCCCCCTTAAAAAGGGGGGAGCTAAGAGAGGCTCTGATGTTGATTTAATTAGCGATAATAACGTTAACATTACGAATCATAAAGACAACCCAGACAATTCTGACTCCTCCCTTCTCCATCCCCCGTGCAACAAAAGCGAAGCATCCGCTGGCTTCCCCCTTTTTAAGGGGGACGGGAGGGGGATCTATAAGGGGGACGGGAGGGGGATCGACAAGGGGAATGAGGGGAGGATTTTAAGGGAAACGAGGGGGGTTAGGTCAACCCGATCAAGGATTCTCCAACAATTGCGTCAAAATGAACAGAGCCAATTATTAACGGTGCTAATTTTTGACCAATTTGAGGAGTTTTTATTTGATCACAAAGATCCAGCCAGCCGACGAGAGTTTTATGAGTTTCTGCGCCAATGTTTAGCGATTCCTTACGTCAAAGTTATTTTATCCCTGCGGGAAGACTATATTTATTATCTATTAGAGTTAAACCGCACGATCAACTGTACCTTTTGAGCCAGATTTAGTTAATCAATTGGTGCATGATTTAGCCAAGGATTTGGGAGAGGTGCGTCCGATTGAGTTACTGAACCAATGGCAATTCCTCTATCCAATTCCAGGAATGGAAACTCAAAACCTAGAACACCAGTCATTGTCATCAAATCATCGACTGACATTTCCCAGGGGGTATAAGATGAACGCGCTAAAAGATAAAGTAATCAATATTGAGTTCAGGGAAAACCATTACAGACTTTCCCGACTGAACGACAGTCAATATTATGAACTTTGGAAAAATAGCCTTGCGATCGCCGATGATTATAGATTTTATATCGACTTTTATCTGTATCTAAGACAACAAGGCGAAGAGTTAAACCTTGCTCAGCTCTATGTTACCCTCGAACAAATATGCGGAAAGAGTAATCAATTTTTTGACGATTGGAAAGGCTCATTTTCTTTCCCATTTTTTCTAGAAATCAGTAAAGCCGGACAGACATTTGATTACTTACTGGAGATCTATGACCACAGAGGCTCTCTGTATTGGGATTTATTGATTCTGTGTTTTAGATTGTGGTAAAGTTTGTTGAGTATTCCCCGACATTTAGGCAGAATCGCCGCTAAACAATCATTGGCAAACTCTTGAATATCGTGGATTTGACCTTCTGGCTGGGCAAAGAGTACCAGGGTTTGTCCCAAAGAGGCTTTAATTTGACTAGGAAGCAGACAACCTTGAGGATTTAAACCCTCCAATTGATGAACGTCTACATGGGGATAGGGATAACGTAGGGTAATATCAACA
Organism: Coleofasciculus sp. C1-SOL-03; assembly: GCF_040220555.1. Taxonomy (NCBI): domain Bacteria; kingdom Bacillati; phylum Cyanobacteriota; class Cyanophyceae; order Coleofasciculales; family Coleofasciculaceae; genus Coleofasciculus; species Coleofasciculus sp. C1-SOL-03. The sequence continues at coordinate 44,461 of NZ_JAVJUO010000249.1, read as the reverse complement.
GCATAGGTATCATGAATTTGTAGAGGATAGACTTCGCCTCGAAGTTGAAGTGTACTCCCTTCAGGGATAGCAGAGAACTTTAGTGTATTTTCAGGTTGTAATAATTCCAGATATCTTGAGTTATCCTGATTGGAAGATACACCGATTTGACCGTTACTTTCTTGAAGACGCGCAATTAGGGATTCTAGTCTAGGAACATGAAGTTTTTGTCCAATTCGCTGACATTCCTCCCATAAAATATTCGCGTTATTGACGGGTTCATCTTCACCTTGAGCTAAGTTGTTTCGCAGATGAAAAGCGTAGAGGCTCAATTTTGGATTAGCAACTTTCATGAACTAGAATTGGAGGATTGAGAATCTTTTGAGTCAGAACTTTGTTGAATGGCATTGAGGATAGCTTGTTTGTTCAGTTCGTAATTAGGAGGTTTTACTCTGCCTTCTTTGCTCCCAGGTGCTTTCTCGCCTACACTAATAGAGAAAGTTTGACGAACCTGACGCCATATCTTGAGAATTTCAGCACGTTTATCCTGTTTACACCAAGTTGAAATCGCCTCTGATAGTTGCTCAATATTATCAGGCAAAGTGGCGATTAACTGATCGAGTTCTGTGAGTTCTTCAGGGGTAAAGAGGGTTCTCTGGTTGGTTAACAGTTCGATAAACGCAGCAACGTTACGTTCGTCTGATGACATAGGTTTAATTCCTTGTGACTGTGCTGTTTGCTGAACGACTTCTAGTGGCAGATCTAACACCTGCGCGATCGCGTCATCACTCAACCCAAACTTGACCATTCGCGGTATGGTTTCCAATTTAAACTCCTCTAGAATTTCCTGATAAACTCTGGTTTGCTTTAAGTCACTTAAATTTAACATGGCAGCAATCTCCTTGCGGCTCTTTTGTGGTAACTTGTATACAATAATTGTCTCAATCAGATTAATAAGTTCACGTTGGATTGTTTCATCTGTTAGCTGTTGCCGTGCTTTTTCGATTAACTGTCTTGCCAATTGTCCGGCTGTCTCTTCCGGCTCAATTACAAGTTTAACAACTTCTACCCCTAATGAACCTTCAGCCGCTTCACCTAGTTCATCCAGGTAAATTCGTCTCACCTGGTTCAGGGCTAAGAGGTTACCAAAGTGTAACGTCTGTTCTCGTTCGATCCGGCGGTTGGGATAGATGACGACAATTTGCCAAGGATGGGATGGCTGGTATTGCCTTAAAAAGATGAAGAGTTCGGCAAATATGCGGTAGTATAAGCCAGCATCCGGCTGGAACTGAACTTCAACCAGGTAGAAAGGTTTGTCAGGTTCGCGGGTTTTGGGTAAAAACAAACCGTCTAAGCGAAAGGATAATTGTTTGACTTCGCGGGAGGTGAATTCATAGCTATCGGCTTCTTCGGGAGGACGGTTAATAAGCTCAAAGAAGATGCCGGGAAATGCCAGAAATAGGTTATAGAAGATACTGTCAGTTTTCACGGGTTATTGACCGATGGCACAAAATGCAGCCCAGTAGTAAGGGGACTCAAAAGGTTTACTTCCAGAATCTATTGTACATAAAAAGTCGTACAACGCTTCTTCTTTTGCCTGACTCATAGGTAAGCTTTGCGCCCAGTTTTGTAATTGTTCTTTTGTCGCATTTCGTAACCAGGTTTGGGCTTGGTTGAGGGCAACAGAAACGGTTGAGCCTGATTTTAAACTCTGATAGAACCGAATGATTAACAAGGCTGTAGAGAGTTCATTCACAGTCCACAGAGAACAGACAATGCTGGCAGTACCTGCAACCAAAAATCCATAGTTCAAGCCAATGTACTCATCCGTGGCGGATGGAAAGCCGATTAATCCTGTTTCGCAAGCAGATAGAGTGACGAGCCGACATTGACTGAGGTCCAAGGTAAATAGCTCTAACACAGTAAGGTATTTGCTGAAAGCAGTAGCTGGGTCATTTTTTGGGGAAATGTGGCAATCAGCCAGATGTAGTTTAGAAAGCAGAGGGCGTTCAAAGTCGAAGTCGCCGTGACAAGAAAAGTGGATACAGTGGGCAGTTTGGAGTTGCTGGTTGTCAATAGCTCATCTTTTGCCCAACTTCGCAAGATTTTAGAAAACTTATCATCCAGTTTGTCTAAATTAGAGTCCAATAGTTGTTCCCCTTGTCGTCGCTGCTCCTTGATGTCTTTGTCTTTTATGCATCTGATTGTCTGCAATGCTTCATTCAAGAACTCGTAATAAACGTTACGGTTTGGTTGTCTAGGGTTAAATTCTTTTTTCATTTTTATCGGTTAATTTCCTAATGACAGTAAAACAGTATTGTTTGATCAAATATATTTTACCTGATTTCACTAAAGATAGTTGGTTGACTTTATTGCAGCACACTTGCCAATCGCTTTAACACCTGTAGCACATCATAAAGCTTATTCTGTCGCAATAACAACAGAGAGAAGACATCAGAAAAATCATAGATAGCTGGGTCTTGGTTCACCAATTTAATAAACATATACAACCCGCCATCGGTGATCATCCCATAAAGCGGTTTATCACTCTGAGGAGTTGTCATCATATAAGCCAATGCTTGGGGAATTCCAGCTTCAAAGGAAATCGACTTCTTTGATTCGACTACCGCACTCCAAAACTGTCGTTGAAACACTAATGTATCAATTCGACCCCGTAGCTTTTCATCTCGCTCCTCAAGCACAACCTCTACGGAATACTCATTCGTGATTAAAAACGGCTCATCATACAATCCTGCCAACTCCAACAGGTGAGCAACAATCAGCATATTAACTGTTGCTTCCGCCAACTCCCCCTGCATTCTATGACGCATAAATCGGCGCTTAATCTTGTCCAGAAATGCCCCTTCTGTTTCGGTTAACTCTGGTAAATTATCGTGCCACTCCGGAAAAAAGAGATCACTATCGGCTGGGTTCAGTGTGAACCGCTCCTGAAGTTGAGCCATATTAGTAATCGCTTGAGAAATGGCTAGAGATTGAGTCATTTTAATTCAACCCTTCAACGTATATTTTACAAAGTTGTCAATTTTTTATAGTTTAGTCCGCGTAGGCGGACTTTGTTTGTGTAGCCGCGATTTCAATCGCCATGGCAAAAGGAGGTTCCTGTCATCGGATTTGGTATAAACTCTCTAACCTAATCACCCGTGTTGTCGAGCTGAAACAGTATCTGCCACCTTGCCATCCGCTCCTTTCCATTGAACAATAGGTGAATGTCTAAAAATTTAGGATAGAGCGGTTCTTAAGTGGATGATATACACGAAAAGGTTCCGCATCAGACAGGAAATTGTCATATAGAAAGAAGCAATAGACAAGAGTGAACGGTAAAGCGGGAGACGCGAATGGCAAATTTAGAGCATCTGAGATTACTTCAGCAAGGTGCAGTAGGTTGGATTAAATGGAGAAATCGGCATCACACAATAGAACCTGATTTGAGCGAGGCTAACCTCGAAGGCGCTAACCTGAGAGGCGCTAACCTGAAGCAGGTTAACCTAAAAGGGGCGCAGTTAGAATCGGCAAATCTAATCACGGCAAATCTGACAAAAGCCAACCTGAGCCTTGCTTATCTGAGTTTGGCTTGTATGATTGACGCCAATCTCATCGAAGCTTCCTTAGTCAGCGCTCATCTGATGCAAGCGGAACTCAGCTATGCTGATTTAAGCCATGCTAACTTAATCGGGGCTGACCTGAGAGGCGCTAAGTTGATGAACGTTAATTTGAGTCATGCTAATCTGATTGGTACCGACTTCAGAGAGGCAAACTTAAAAGGCGCAATGCTCAATGAAGCCAATTTGAGACGCAGTAATCTCAGTGACGCCAGCCTCATGAGCGCTCACCTTAACCAAGCTAATCTTGCTGATACGAATCTCCATGAAGCGGAGTTGATTGGCGCTTACCTCTACCAAGCTGACTTGGAAAGAGTGAACCTGAGTCAGGCTCATTTGGGTGGTGCTTATCTGTTTGGGGCAAATCTTAGCGGCGCTGATTTAGAGGGAACAGATTTGAGATGGACAAATCTTACAGGCGCAAATCTCCAAGCCGCTAATCTCAAAGGTGCTAGATTGGCAGGCGCTCATCTTGACAAAGCTAACCTGACAGGGGCGGTTCTAGATGATTTTACCCTAGAGGGTGCTAGTCTCCAAGGGACAATTTTGCCGGATGGGACGATTCATGGATAGGGGAGATGGGGGAAGCAGGGGGAGCAGGGGGAGCAGGGGAAGCAGGGGAAGCAGGGGGAGCAGGGGAAGCAGGGGAAGCAGGGGGAGCAGGGGGAGATGATGGTGGGTTGAGTCACATCAGGTGACAACAAACAATCCCTGATCGAGTGCATCCCAGACACGTTACGATAATTGACAACCGGGATAATTGGGAAGCAACTATGCCACGTACACAGCGTAACGATAACTTTGTTGACAAAACCTTCACGGTAATGGCAGATCTCATTCTTAAGGTTTTGCCCACCAACAAGAAAGCCAAAGAAGCGTTCGTCTATTACCGAGATGGGATGTCGGCTCAGGGAGATGGCGAATATGCTGAAGCTTTGGATAATTACAAGCAAGCGTTGGAGTTAGAAGAAGATTCCTATGACCGCAGCCTGATTCTGTACAATATGGGGTTAATTTACACCAGCAATGGTGAACATGAGACCGCATTAGAGTATTACCACAAAGCCCTCGACTCTAATCCCCGTCTCCCTCAAGCGCTGAATAATATTGCTGTTATTTACCATTTCCAAGCGGAGAAGGAGAAGGAAGCGGGAAATGATGAAGCCGCAGAAAAGCTGTTTGATCAAGCCGCCGATTATTGGAAACGAGCGATTCGTTTGGCTCCGAATAACTACTTGGAAGCGCAAAACTGGTTGAAAACGACCGGACGTTCAGCTATTGATATCTATTTTTAGGGTTCGTCATTCGTCATTTGTCATTTGTCATTTGTCATTCGTCATTTGTCACTGACTAGGAAAGAATCAACAATCAACAATCAACAATCAACAAGCATGATTGACCTAGAACAAGTTCGCAAAGTCGCTAATCTGGCACGTTTGGAGTTGACTCCTGAAGAAGAGGAGCAATTTTTGCCACAGCTTAATAGCATTTTGGAATACTTTCAACAGCTTAGTGAATTGGATACAGAAAATGTTCCGCCAACGACTAGAGCCATTGATGTTAGTAATGTGACCCGACCTGACCAACTTCAACGGTATCCAGAGCGGGATGCTTTATTGGCAGAATCTCCAGATCAAGATGGGGACTTTTTTAAAGTGCCGCAAATCCTCAGTACGGAAGAGTAACGGGAGTCTGGAGCATAACTGCACAAAACGTTCAAGTCGGTTGGGTACTTGCGATCGCGGAATCCAACCGGCTAACTTGCTGGCGTTGGGTTACTCGCAAAGAAGGCTCCGTCTAGGTTCTCGGAACCCAACCGACAACAGTGACAGGCTCCGAGAGTAACGCTGAATTTATCCTTCGTCTTTGGTCATTTGCAGGTTTTCTTGAGAATAACCAAGGACGAAGGAGGTCTTTATGAATAAATATTAATTTTTCTGAAGAATATAAAGAAAATGATCAGTATAGAGAATTGAGAAACCGAAAATAGGGATAATTGACAATTAAAGGCATTGGGAATAGGGAGAAAATATGGCAACTGGAATGCTGGTGAATGGACAATGGACGAAGGAACCTTACCAGCAAGATCCTCAGGGACGATTTAAGCGAAATCCGACCAAATTTCGTAACTGGGTGAGTGCGGATGGTTCTACGGGGTTTAAAGCGGAGTCGGGACGCTACCATCTCTATGTCTCTCTGGCTTGTCCTTGGGCGCACCGCACACTGATTATGCGGAAATTGAAGGGGTTGGAGGAGGCGATTAGTCTGTCCATTGTTGACCCGTTTATGGATGAGGAGGGATGGGAATTTTCTGATGCTCCCGGTTGTATCCCGGACACGGTTCATGGAAGTCGTTATCTGCGAGAGGTTTATCTCAAAGCTGACCCGAACTGTACCGGGCGAGTGACGGTTCCTGTGCTTTGGGATAAACAAACGAATACGATCGCCAATAATGAGTCCCGTGAGATTATCCGTATGTTCGATCGGGAGTTTGAGGCGATCGCCCAGTCTCAGGTGAACTTTTGTCCCGATGATCTGCAAGCAGACGTTGATCGCACGATTGACGCGATTTACCAACCGATCAACAATGGTGTCTACCGCGCTGGGTTCGCCACAACTCAGACGGCTTATGAGGAGGCGGTAACTGAGCTATTTGAGGCGCTAGATTCTTGGGAAGCGATTCTATCCAAGCAGCCTTACCTGTGTGGCGATCGGATCACGGAAGCGGATTGGTGTATGTTTACCACCCTGTTTCGCTTTGACCCCGTTTACTACGTGCATTTTAAGTGCAACTTGCGTAGAATTAGTGATTATCCCCATCTGGGAAAGTATCTCAAAGATCTCTACCAGCAACCGGGCGTTAGCGATACCTGTAACCTTGATCAGATCAAGCAACACTATTACAGGAGTCATCCCCATATTAATCCCACTCGCATTGTTCCCAAAGGTCCTGTAATTGACTGGGTGACTGGATAAGGGTTGAGTGTGTAGGGGCGGGTTTAGCGACTTTCTTATCGGCTACCAACCCAAGCTGGGACAAATTTGTTCCCTGTTCCCTGTTCCCTGTTCCCTTTCCTAACCAAAATGTCCCGCTTTAGACCGATAACCTCTTATCGCTGTTGATGATCACGTTTGGGCAAAACTCGCCCTGACCAAATGCTGAGTTAACTCCCCAAATTCCCACCGATAGGGTGAAGTCTATTCAGAAGCAACCATAATTTAGTATTATTGTCAATACTATTTGTCTTAGAGACTTGAGATCGATAGAGTCTAATTTAAGCCATCGGTGAGGTAGCATCTGAGATAGTCCCCATGGATTGACATCACGGCTTCTGACCCCCAATCACCACCCGACTAGCGAGAAACGGCAAGCTGCCAAGGCGTTTACACCAGGTTGCACTATGATTTCTAATTTATCTGAACAGTCCCATTATCCCGAAAGTGCGAGTAACGGATTACAAATTGCCAGAGGATTAAAAGCTAAATCACAAAACTATAAACGATTGCTGGTTGAGGTGTTGAAATGGACAGGGGGACAACCCTTCCTCACCCAGCAGCTTTGTCGCTTAATCGCCCAAGCCCCTGATTCACCCACGAAAGGAACCGAAGCGCAATGGGTGGAAAACTTAGTGCGATCGCACTGGATTGAGAATTGGGAAGAACAACCGGAACTGATGCATTTGCAGACGATCCGGGATCGCTTACTCAGACGCAAACACCGAAGTCTGAAGCTGTTGCAGGTGTATCAGCGCATCCTCCAACAGGGAGAAGCGATCGCCAATGACAGTTCCGAACAGAAGGAACTGCGGATGATGGGGTTAGTCCTCAAGCATCAAGGGAAAGTTAGGATTCACAATCGCATCTATGAATCGGTCTTTAACCAAGACTGGGTCAATCAAGCAATAAAAACGATCCAAGCCGATATAGAACCCGGTGACTCGGAATTTCTCAAAGCCTTAGCTGAATTAGAACGGAAACTCCTGGTTTCCCAGGTAGAAATCTTATCCAAAGCCGACACAGAATCCGAGGATGAAGGTTCAGCACAAGCCCTTTATGAGGTGCTGCGCGATGTGACCTCGAAAGTCGGCGAATTACTGGGTGCGGATCGCGCCACCATTTTCTTACTCAATGACGAGAAGACAGAACTCTGGTCATTGGTGGCGGAGAATGAAGAAGGTGAATTCCTGGATATTCAAGTGCGAGTCGGGGAAGGGATTGCCGGTCATGTGGCTCAGGATAAAAAAGTCATCCATATTGCCGACAACGTTTATGATGATCCCCGGGCGGCGCTGGTTAAGGAATTTGACAAAAAATATAATTACCGCACTGAAAACATCTTGGCGTTTCCCATCTTAAGTGAAAATAAAGAAGTCATTGCCGTCATTCAGCTCTTAAATAAGTTACCCACTAATGGGCAATCTAATCAGCGTCCCAAAGGATTCACCACCCTAGACTTAGAACGGTTGGCAAAATGTGTGGTTCCGGTGCGGCGGATTCTGGAAAGTTGCCAATCCTGTTACAAGGTGATGAAGAAGCTGCGGGCGACAGCCGCCTTAGCTGAAGCTACCCGATCCTTGGATCAGATTAACTTAGATACCAAGGCAATTTTGCAACGGGTGATGAACACCGCCAAGAAGCTGCTGAACGCCGATCGCAGTACCTTATGGTTAGTGGATCGCGATCGCGGCGACTTGTGGACGGAACTTCCAGGGAAAGGAGAGGTACGTTGCGAGATTGGGGTTGGCTTTGCAGGTCAAGTGGCGCAAACCCGCAAACCAATGATTATCCCCTTCGATCTCTATGACCACCCTAGTGCGGAAAATGCCAAAAAAACCGATGCCCAAACCCGCTACCGCACCTGTAGCCTCCTGTGTATGCCCGTCGTCAGTCCAGATGGGGAATTATTGGGCGTCACCCAACTAATCAACAAGCGCAAACCTGGAGATCATCCAGAGTATAACCGAGATGAGTGGCCCCACGTTCCCAGTTACTTCAAGGCGAGTTTTGATAAAAATGACCGCCAGTCCATGCAAGTCTTTAACGAACGAGTGGGTGTTATCCTGCAATTCGTCAAGACTCATGAAACATTAAAACAGCTTGCTCAAATTGAGCCAAAAGAATCGGTTTATAACACTCTGGCAATTCTCAGCAATTCCGTTGCCGATCAGAGTGACGAAGCGCTCTACAATGCGCTGTATTATACGTTGAGTTTTGTCACCAACTCGATTAACAAACTCTTGGGCGCTGAACAGACGACCATTTTTCTCCTGGATGCCGAACAAAGCATCTTTTGGTCATTAGTCTGGAATCCCAGAACCCTAAATGCTCAAGAAATTCGGGTATCTGCCACCCTAGGAATCGCCAGTAAAATGGTCGAATCGCGTTCAGTCAAAGCTAGTAAAAATCCCAGTAAACTGAACGATCTGTTAATCCACATGGGGTTAGAACCCGACGCGATTAACAATGTGGAAAACATGTTGTTATTCCCGGTTGTAGACTCGAAAGGGAAAGTGATTGCCATTATTCGGTCATTTAACAAATTCCTGTTTACGTATGAATCCGGGGGAACCTTATCCGAACAGATCGAAATCAACGGCTTTACCCAAGCCGATGCCCAGAAACTGCATGAACGCATGACAGCCACATTACCCATTTTGCAAGGCTTCCAAGCGTTCCATCGGCAAATCCGCAGCATTCAAGAACAACGCAAGGCGATCGATCCCCTCTATCAAGCGATTAGTTTAGTCAGTAGCAGTAGTGGTGGAAATGCTGAAGAGATTATCCAAACGGTGATGCAAGCCGCCAAACAACTCACCCATGCGGATCGCACCACCCTCTGGTTAATTGATTACTCAACTCAGGAATTATGGACAAAAATTCCCCAAGCCGATGGTTCTTTAATGGAAACACGAGTTCCTTTAGGAGAGGGATTTTCTGGGAAAGTCGCCCAAACAGGTCAACCGTTAAATATTCCCTTTGACCTCTACGAACATCCCGATTCTGATATCGCCCGTCGCACCGACGCCAAAACTCATTATCGGACATGCAGTCTGTTATGTATGCCTGTTTTAAGTTGCGATGGTGAGTTACTCGCTGTTACCCAACTCGTAAACAAACGTCAGGGTGATGATAAGACGGAATATGATCCATCTCAGTGGCCCCAAGTTCCCGACTACTTTAAAGCCAGTTTTGATGAAAATGATCAACGGGACATGGAAATTTTTAACAATCAAGTGGGTGTTGTACTTCCCGGTATTATGCGTTAATAGCCTTTCTGTTTTGACCCTTCACCAGCTTCGGGGAACCTGATTTGTAGGGGCGGGTTTAAGGATTTTCTGGTCGCTATTGATGGTAATGTTTGTGCAAAACCCGCCCTGACCGATCCTTCGCTTTGCTCTAGGACATGGTGTTGAGCAAGCCATGAACAATGTTTAACTACTAAATACCTGAGCCAAATCTTCATTGGACGTTCCCAAAATGCGTGCCAATCGATTCAGTTCGCTATCACTGAAGCCATCCCGGACTTCGATTAGCTCATCCACAGATTTTCCCAGGATTCGGGATAGAGACTTAAGCTGGCTATCGGGAATATCTTTACCTTGGAAAATATCTTTGAGCTGTTGCGGTGCTAATTTGTAAGAGGCACAAAATCGCACAAATTCTCGATTACTGATATCCAGGGCTTGTTGTCGTTCCCTGAGTAAGAACGCGATCGCCCGAGTTCCATGTTCGGGGCGTTTAGCTTTGTCCAGATAGTCCTGGATACGCCTGTCGAGATGATTCATGCTAATCCCCGACTGTTTAAGTAAATCGATACAGGCTAATTTTATAGCTTTGTTTAGGGTTTCACTTTCTTCATGGAGTCGTTCATACTCATTAAAGATTTCCACCATCTTCGCCGCAAATTCTGGTGTACAAAACCCAACTTCCATATCCTCGCAGGAAATGGCAATATAGGAGCGGTAGTGGTTCAGTTGTAGACGCAATGTCTGGTTATTTGGGCGCATAAGTCCAACGTTTTTAGTAAAAAAACTATTTTAGGGGAGTTATTTGACCAATTGTGCCAAAGTCTAGTTCATCAAAACCTTCGGGATACCCCGTCCGTCTATACGGCTCTAAGGGACAGAAGGGGTGGTTGAGTGGGGTACTCTTCGAGAAGCCGCTTCGCGTCTACAATACCCCCGAAACCACCAACCCCATTGGGCGAGCAATCAACTTACATTTACTAATTGCTCTTTGACCTAACCCTTTGCCTGACTTGGCGCTTTTTCTGCCACTGGTTAGGTCAACATTGACTTTAACTTTCTCGTACACGATGGTTGAGATGGGCAATATTTGGCATAATTGTGATATAATTTTGAGTTCTAGCTGACAGTTTGCTCGAATGTTAGAGGGTAATTTAGATTGACGACGATTTTTAAACCGTTCTTGCCTGTGGTTTCGTAGGTTGAAGGCAACTTGGCGGTTAATCCTTCTAGCCCTGCGACCTCTTTTCAGCATTCTTCGGTAGTCCATTTTGCTCTTAACTCCAGGCATCGCACTCAAGTCAGACCACTTAGCCACTGCTTTAAGATGCTCCATCCAGCGACGGGCGCGAGATGTTGTCGTTGGCATTAATGGTTTTCCTTTGGGATCTACTACTGGAACTCTGGTGTTCGACATTTGGTATAACCCATAAATGTTTTAGTCTCTTCGCCCAACTGCACGCTTGGTGTCTTGGCTTTACCCAACGCTCTGACCACGCTTAGCCTAGAGAGGTACAAACTAGAGAAGTATTTGTACGTCCGTAACTATTGCAGTCTCTTCGGGGCTATTCAACAGTTGCCTCACCGGAAGTAGTTCCGGCAATCCCCACCCGTCTTTACAGTGGGGTAGTTGAAAAGGATAGCGACGTAGAATGCAAGAGTTAACAATATAACGCCTCCGCCAAAAAATTGGTGATTTTGCCCTCCAACCTGACTTAGGCTGAATACGATATTCTAGTACACCCTGTTTACCGATTAACAATAACCTGATTTTCTGTTACATCGACATTTTGACATACTACCTCGCTAGACGGATGTTAGCAGGGTGATGGGGTAAGGGGGTGGTTGATTGTGTAGAGATGGGTTTCACTACTTTTTCGGTTGAACCCATAAGTGACTCAACCCGCCCCGGTTTTCGCAGGTTTCCAGACGTCCCGTGAAAAGTCAGCCCCTGCACATTGGTCAGGGCGGGTTTTGTACAAACGTTATTATCACATCGCGACAAGAAAGTCCCTAAACCCGCCCCTACACACTCAAAATTTCCTCAATCATGTCGGAGAGTCTGGATTGCACAGGCGTTGTAATGTGGTGGTAAAGTCAGGGTAGGAAATGGTTGCGGCTTCGGCACCGTGGATGGTGGTGATTCCTTGGGCGTTGAGGGCGGCGATCGCCAGACTCATGGTGATCCGATGATCGGTATGACTGTCAACCTCTGTACCCGTTAGCGGCGTGTTTCCGGTGATTTCTAACCCATCGGGGAGTTCTGTAATTTTTGCGCCCATCCGGTTTAATTGAGACGCCATAACCGCGAGGCGATCGCTTTCTTTGACCCGAAGTTCGGCGGCGTCGCGAATCACGGTGGTTCCTTGGGCGAAAACCGCCGCAACTGCCAAAATGGGAATCTCATCAATTAGCCGGGGAATTAAAGCCCCAGCAATCTCACAGGCGTTGAGGCGGCTATAGCGAACTCGGATATCCGCCACCGGTTCTCCCGCCACTACCCGTTGATTCTCCAACTGGATATCCGCATTCATCATCGCTAGGGCGTCTAAAACACCCGTGCGGGTGGGATTAACCCCAATATTTTCAATCAATAACTCAGAATCCGGGACAATCGCCCCAGCCACTAACCAAAAGGCGGCGGAACTAATATCACCGGGAACAATCACCGTTTGTCCCTGGAGTTGCGCTAGACCGGTGACTGTAGCACTGTGGGTGTCTGGGTCAACGGTGATTTTAGCACCAAACGCCTTAAGCATCCGTTCACTATGGTCACGAGACAACGCAGGTTCTGTTACCGTTGTTTCCCCGTCTGCCATTAACCCCGCTAACAGGATACAGGATTTAACTTGGGCAGAAGCGATCGGGGAATGGTAATGAATTGGCTTAAGCTGTTGTCCCTGAATCGCCAGAGGCGCTAATGAACCATTTCCCCGCCCCCAGATTTGCGCCCCCATTTGTTGCAGCGGATGAACCACACGAGACATCGGGCGCGATCGCAAGGATTTATCTCCGGTTACCGTAAAAAAGCGTCCGGGGTGGGAAGCTAAAAGTCCCAGCATCAGCCGCAGAGTCGTCCCAGAGTTGCCCGCATTTAAGATATCCAGGGGTTCTTGCAATTCTCCCACACCCACGCCCTTAACGATAACCTCGTCGGCGTTCAGTTGAGAGATAGTCGCCCCCATCCCTTGGAAACAAATGGCGGTACTGCGCGGATCATCCCCCAGTAGGAGTCCCTGGATGCGGGTTTCCCCTTGCGCGATCGCACCCAACATCAAAGCACGGTGGGAGATAGACTTATCACCGGGAACCTGGAGACTCCCTTTCAGGAACAATCCCGAAGGTGGGCGGGTGATAATTAAATCCAGTTGAGTTTCGATTTGCTTCAGGGTGACAACCGTAAGGGGCATAGGTATGGAGGGGTTTAACCAGGGCAACATAAAATTGTATCAAACAATTGTATTAGGGGAATGTTCCAGACATGCCATGGCGCCTCTGGGATCAGGGGAAGATGAATAATCCATGATGATGTAGGGGCGGGTTTCACAACTCTCGTTTTTTTTCCGCCCTAATGTCACTAAACCCGCCCCGCCCAAATAGTCATTGTCGATGGATTAGACCGCCATGATCAGATGACCGCCTTAGAAATGTTTGCCAGTCCCCTGCTGACAGAACTGAATTGTCATATCATCTACACCATACCCATTTCCCTGCGGTATTCTCCCAGTTTTCGCCAACCGATGCAGCGATTTCAAGACTGTTTAGACTTGGCGAATATTCCCGTATTTGAATGTGACGCCAACTTATGTCCCACCACCCAGCCAGATCAGATGGGGCGACAGATATTGAAACAGGTTATTAACAAACGATTAGCGCGATTAACGAACTACAACACTCAAGATTTGTTTACCCCAGAAGCATTAGAACTCTTGTGTAAAAAAAGCGGAGGCGTAATGCGAGATTTAATTCGTTTAGGGCGGACAGCCTGTCAAGTCGCGGTGAAACAGAAAGCTACCTCTGTGGATCAAGCTATTGCTGAACAAGCGGTAAAAGAAGAACGACAAGCCTATACAATTAGTGATTATCAGTTCCCGGAATTAGCCGCAATTCACCGAACCGGACGATTAACCACAAAAACCCATACCTTGCCGAATAAAGGAGAATTTGTAATTAGCGATGAACTCTTGCAAAATAAATTTGTTTTAGGCTATTACGATAAAAACCAGAATCCTTGGTTTGACGTAAATCCGATATTGATTGAAGACTTACAGCGATGGCAAGCAACTCAAGGGTAATTTGTCATTCGTCCTTCGTTATTTGTCATTTGTCATTCGTCATTCGTCATTCGTTCTTTGTTATTCGTCATTTGTCCTTTGTTATTCGTAGGGTGGGTTAGGCGGTGTTAAATTGAGGAGACAACCATCTAATTCAATATCCGCCGTAACCCACCGATATCGTAGTGGCGTGGCACACCTTAATTGGTGGATTAGCATTGTAGGGGCGCAAGGCTTGCGCCCGGTTTAACCCTTCGACTTCGCGGCAATTGAGCCTGTCGAAATTCAGGGTTAAACGTCAAATCTATTCCACAATTTTAGCTGGTTAAGTCCGCCATCGTGAGTTAGGCGGTGTTAAATTGAGGAGACAACCATCTAATTCGATATCCGCCGTAACCCACCAAACCTCTAACGGATAAAACATAAACCTTGATCAGGAGACTAACTCATGCAATCAGCATTAAGGATTGAAACCCAGGTTTTACCCGGAAATAAAATTGAGATAACCTTACCATCTGATGAAATTCCCAAGGCGGTAGGACAAACCGTTGAGGTAATTGTCATTCTACCCAATCCACCCAAGCTAATGCGTCAAAATGTTCTGGAATGGATTGAACAAGCCCGGAGCAAACATCCATCTAGAACAGCTCAAGAAATTAATCGTGATATCCAGGCTGAAAGAGATTCATGGGACAGCTAAGTTTACCAGACTCTGCTAAGGCATAAGACTTAAAAATATTAAAGTTAAATTCAAAATAATTGTAGGGTGGGTTATGCGGTGTTAAATTGAGGAAATAACCATTCAATTCAATATCCGCCGTAATCCACCAACATCTTGAAATGTCATCATATAAAATCTCGGATGACCTCATTTTTAATCCAACCGCAAACCCCTTACGTAGGGGCGCACAGACGTGCGCCCTATCACCGACGTGCGCCTACCCGTTTATCATCAGGGATTTGGTTGGGTTTCCTTGCCTTTTCCCAACCTAATATCGCATTAAGGTTAAGGTCAGGGCGGGTTTTGTTGAAACGTTATCAGTAATTCAAAAATTAAGCGTCTAAACCCGCCCCTACATCCGATAAAACATCGCACAAAAACAGATACAGCGCTTTGCGCTGTAATAAAGTACAGTAGATCAAAGTCCCCCTTTTAGATCCCCCTTCCGTCCCCCTTAAAAAGGGGGAGACCAAAGGATGCTTCGCTTTTTGTTCCATGGGGGATTTAGGGGGATCGAAAATGTACCGCATAGCAGAGCAAACTGCTGTAAATCGAATTACAAATCTATTCATAATCTTCCCATTATTTCCCAATCCGTTCAATCCCTCTGCACCCCTCTGCGTTAAAAAAACATAACACCCTTACACCCGATTTCCCAAAATCATCTACAATCAGACTAAGCATCAGGACGGATTGACCATGGCAATCGACATCAACAATCTAAATCAACCTGACCAGGAAACCTTAGACGATTTAGCCACCACCCTAGAATTGTCTGACGGGACAACCATTGTCTTTGCCATCGCCCCCGAAAGCGCCCCCAATCATCCCGTCGTCGAACAATTAAAATCCGTCCTCAACCCCGATGAATTCCAGATTGAGAACTTCTTTTATAGTCAAGAGTCGCTGATTGCGTTTCTCTACGCTTTAGACAAGAGAATCCCCATTAACCCAGACGCCAAAGACGACTCCAAACGTCCAGTTATCATGGCGTTTGGGATTGAACAGTTACCTCGCCCCCGGATACTGAAGGAACTGAAACGGTTGAATCTGGGGCGAGAGGCGCTGTTTTCACGGGAGATTGTCCTGATATTTTGGCTGAATAAGCGGGATTTTATCGAGACGTTTCGCGGTTATGCGCCGGATTTTTGGGATTGGCGGGAGAAGGTGGTGAAGTTTACCACTCGTCCGCCGTTGAATCCGCTACTTTATCCCTATTTAGAGAGTTTAATTGCCGAGAATTCCTATCTGAAAATGAGTGGCGTGATGCAAGTACAGCGCCAGGTTGATATTTTTTTAGACCAAGTTTATGTGTCCCTGCGGGGGGAACGTCAGCAGCAGGTGACGGAAATGAAAGGAGGGGGGAAGTTAGGTTTTGAAACGCAGAGGTACGCAGAGGTTGGCGCAGAGGTTCGCAGAGGGATGGAGTTTGCGCCGTCGGAAATGAGTACAAAGACGGTGACGCATAAGGTGGATTTGGCGGAGGCGGTGGGGAGGTGTCACTATAGTGTGATTTTAGGTGATCCGGGGGCGGGAAAAACCACACTTTTGCGATATCTGGCGCTGCATTTTGCTATGGCGCAACGGGATGGGAAGGAGAGGGTTTTGGTGGAAAATGTAGAGACGTACCATGGTACGTCTGGGAATGCAGGAAATAAGGACGAATTTTCCCAATCTTCAGCCACCCATCCTGAATCATTGGGGAATACTCGTTTCCCGGTGTTTTTACGAGTTGCGGATTATGCGGAACGGTTGGTGAAACAGCCAGAGTTGAGTTTGTTGGCGTTTCTGGAAGAATTTTATCAGCAGTGGGAAGCGGATGTTGGGAATTTGCCAGATGAGGGGGAGAATGTTCAAAGGGCGAATATTACTCCCGATGATTCTGCTTGTCTCTCCGATGAGATCCCCCCTCCGCCCCCCTTCAAAAGGGGGGAACTTCAAGAATCTGGACAAGTTCAATCTGATGGAAATGAGATCCCCCCTGCACCCCCCTTCAAAAAGGAGGAACTTCAAGAATCTGGACAAGTTCAACCTGATGGAAATGAACTCCCCCCTGCACCCCCCTTCAAAAAGGAGGAACTTCAAGAATCTGGACACGGGAATCTTACTCCCCCCTTCCCTGGCACGGAAGGGGGGCTGGGGGGGTTAGGTCAACCCCATTCCCACAATACAAATATCACCGAATTGCTGTGTGACAAGATGCGTCAGGGTGAATGTTTGGTGCTGCTGGATGGTTTGGATGAGGTATTTAATCAGACTAGCCGTCAGCAAATTGTTAAACAAATTGAGGCGTTTGTTACCGATTATCCCGATAACAAGTATGTGATTACTAGCCGGATTGCTGGCTATCAGGATGTGAAATTAGGCAGTCGCTTTACCCAGTTTACCATTACTCAGATGGAATTTGAGCAGGTGGAGCGATTCCTGGGTTGCTGGTGTTTGGCGATTGAAAAGGCACAGAAACCCGATGAAACGGAGGAGGTTTGGCGACGAGACGCCGAGAAAGAAGCTGAGGAACTGTTAGAGGCAATTCAAGGGAATGAAGGGGTCAAACGCCTCACCGGAAATCCCCTATTATTAACCATTTTGGCATTAATTCATCGCAATGGGTCGCGCCTCCCGAATCGGCGGGTGGAACTGTATGCATTGGCGGTGAAGACGTTGATTGAAGATTGGCAATTGAGTAAGAATTTACCCGATGCGCCGCAGGTGGTGTTGCGGGAAAGTGAGGTCATTGAACTATTAGCACCCCTGGCGTATTGGATGCATGAAGAGAAACCATCGGGGTTAATTACCCAAGCGGAAGCGGAAGCCCAGTTAGGGGAAAAATTGGCAGAGTTAAATGATGAAGATGCGGAAGCGGATAGTGTGAAAAAAGCCGTACAGGAGTTTTTGCGGCGGGTACGGGAAACTACGGGATTATTTGTGGAACGTGCGCCCAATGTTTATGGGTTTATGCATTTAACCTTTGAGGAGTATTTTGCGGCGCGGTATATTGCTGATAATGACGTGAGTGAGATTCTGGAAATTATCCAGAAACACCAGGATGATCCGCGTTGGCAAGAACCGATTTTATTAGCGTTGGGGTATTTGGGAATTCATAGTCCTAAGCGGGTGAGTCGGTTAGTAGAACGGTTGTTTAAGGGGTTGGACGAGTATCAACCTGTTCTGGGAGAGGGAGAGATTCAAGTTAAAAATCATTCATCGAGTGAGCCGATTTTACGGTGGTCAGTTTTGGCGGAAAATGGGACAATTTACCCGCGTGAATCTGCATCGGTATTGAAGGAATTGCTATTTGCGGGTCAGGTTGTGGCTGAAGTTGAGGTGAATAGCCGGATTCGCTCAAAGGTGATTGAAAAGTTAGGTGTAACTTATTTGGGATTGGATGAGGAGTTTGAGCATGAAACGATTAAACAGATATTGAGATTGCTACGGCAAATTGAACGATTTAGTCAGAAAGGGGAAGTCATTCGTTATTTGCGTCAAGCCGTTGAGGAGGCTCAGGAATTGGCGGAACAACGAGTGAAAGCACAATCGGCTATTTTATATGTGGCTTGTGGTGAATCGGGTGCGGGATTAGTAGATTGTGTGACGGAGATTGTTAAGCAGTTAGAACCGACACTGTTTTGTTCGATTAAGGATTTAGTAGTGGAGTTGGGGGAAGAAATGACTCCAGCCTTGGAGGTGACGCAACAAAATCAGAGTGGTAAGTTAATGGGATTAACCTTTCTCACCGCGATGTCTTACTTGCGAAGCGATGATTATAAGAAAGCGATTCCTCTTTTAGAGGAGATAACTGAGCAAAATAACAGTGGGATTCAGGCTTATATCGATTGGTCACTGGCTGCGGCTTATCAGGAAGAGAATAAATTTGACCAAGCGATTGATACGTATCAAGCCTGTTTTGAAAAGTTAGAGCCATATATTGAGTCAATAGCTTTGTCAATGTTCTGGATGGATTTGGGCGTTTGTTATCAATTAAAGAAAAATTATGAACGGGCAATTGACTGCTTTGAGCGAATGTTGACGAAGGTCAGAGAGATTGATAAACCAAGAGATGAATCCCTCGCTCTTTATCACATCGGAAGAACCTATCAAGATTGGCAAAAATATGAACAAGCAATAGATTATTACCAACAAAGCCGTGCAATCGATGAACAATTAGGAAAACAACAGGATGTCATTAGCCAGTGGTACTGGTTAGCTGATTGCTATCAAGACTGGGGACAGTATGAAAAAGCAATCGAGTGTCAACAAAATTGTTTAGCACTTAGCCAACAGCTCAATGACAAAACCAATGCCGCGAATGTCTACTATGAGCTTGGTTGGCTCTATCAGAATTGGGGCAAATATAAAGAGGCGATCGCACATTACAAACAAAGCATTGAACTCAATGAGCAATTAGGAAAACATAAGTATGTTGCTAATCAGTGGAAGTGGTTAGCTGATTACTATCAAGACTGGAGACAATATGAAAAAGCGATTGAGTGTCAACAAAAGTGTTTAGCGATTCGCCAGCAGCTAGACAACCCATCAGATATCGCTTTAGCCTACTATCAGTTGGGTCAAATCTATCAGGATTGGCGCAAATATGAAGACGCGATCGCACATTACCAACAAAGCTGTGAACTCTATGAGAATTTGAATAAACAGACGGATATTACTTAGTCGTGGTAATAGCTGGCTGTTTCTATCGCACCTAGGGATAGTATCAAAAAGCGATTGATTATTAACAGAATAATGTAGTTATTTGCAAGCAGCTTGATAACCAAACTAATATCGCTGATGCCTACTATCAGTTCGGTAAAATCTATCAGGATTGGGGGAAATATGAAGATGCGATCGCCCATCACCAACAAAGCCGTGATTTATACCAGCAAATCGGTGACAATGAACGCACGGCTAGAAGTTACAGACACATTGGCAAAACCCAACGCCTCCTCGCCCAAAATACCCCCGACACAACCGCCGCCCTCACCCTCCTCCGCCAAGCGGAAGAAAACATACGCCAAGCCATACAAATTAATACTAAAAACGACTACAAAAAGAACCTGGGGTATGATTATATTGCCCTCGCCCTCGCCTACGCTGAACGCTTCCATCAACTCCCGGCGGACGATTCTAATTTATCGGAACAAATCAGCCAATTTCAAACCAACTACACCCTCGGCTTAACCCACTTCCGCCAACTCGGACAAACCGTTGATAGTGCGGAAGAAACCCTGGATATCGCCCGCGCTTACTTACGAATTAACCCGATAAAATGGACAGGATGCACCGAATATAGAGACGAGACATCGCATATTTTGGAACCCTTAAACCAAGCCGAAACCCTCACCCGTGCCGCCCTGGAAACATTCCAAGCTTATAATCGTGGTAAACTGCAAGCCACCGCGCAGCAACTCTTGGAGGAAATCCACCAGCGAATTTAGTTTGTAGTTGCGCTTGTAGTTGCGCTTTAGCGCCATCAACGTCCCATCGCCAACCCCAAATTGAATAAGTTCGTAGTTGCGCTTTAGCGCCATAAACCTTTGCCTCACCACCTCCAAACCCAAATTGAATTAGTTCGTAGTAAGGGCTTCAGCCCTTAATTCAAAATAAGGGTGCGTTACGCTTCGCTAACGCACCCTACGTATTGTTGAAATTTTGCTTGCTATTTAATGGTGCAAGATGTAACCTTGATGCACTAAAGTGCTTACTACGAACCCGGAAAACATCAATGTCTAAATCTCAGCAAAATCCTATCCTTCACATAGCCCAGCCCAGTGCTGAATTTTACTCCATTTTCTCAGACACCGAAATCTTAGACATCATTCAAACCTTAACCACCCGACGCGAAATTAGCCTCAAATATTCTTACAAAGGTCAAGGCGCAAACATCTGGGATAAATTTTATCTCAACTATCTACGTCCGCGCTGGTATCGCCCCGTTAATCGGGAAATTGCCCTGTTAAATGATAATTTTGAACTCATCACCCACAAAATCTCAGCCGTCAAAACCGTTAATCTCATCGATGTCGGTGCGGGCAATTCCTATCCCGTCAAACAATTTATCCGTCGGCTGCATCGCTTCGGCAAAATTACTCGATATATCGCCTTAGACATTAGCGAAGACTTACTCCAACTATCCCAGAAAAATATAAAAAAGTGGTTTCCTCACATCGAGTTTATCAGCGACACAATTGACATCGAAAAACATTCATTATCCCAAACCTTATTAAACCATCAGGTTAACCTAAAAACTGATGATACCGCCCAAATCATATTACATTTAGGCGTAACCATGGGCAATCATCACAATAGAACTGCCGTCCTGCAAAATTTTAAAGATAGCATGGGAAAGCACGATGTCCTCATCTTCACCAACGAAATTGGTTCTAACTCGCAATGGGATGGAACGGTGAGAGGGGGATTAAAGTATCATGTGGATCAAATCTATGCTTGGGTGAAAAATGCACTGGGAATTCAAGCTGAGGATTGTAAACTGGTGCGAAAGTATGACCCTAAAACTGATAGTATTGTGGCGACGATTAAATTTAATTGGAACTATCGGATAAATTTCCGGATAATGGCAGAAGATAAGCCGATTGAAATCGCAGCCGGGGAAGAGATTAGGATTTGGAGACAGCATAAGTTTGAAATCCCTGAACTGCTGCAAGAAATCGAACAGGCGGGACTTCGTGTGATTCAGTACAAGACTGACCAATATTTATCGAATATTATGGTAATTTGTGAAAAATATAATGGTAATGAGTCTCAC
The DNA here is from genome assembly GCF_040220555.1 of Coleofasciculus sp. C1-SOL-03. Taxonomy (NCBI): domain Bacteria; kingdom Bacillati; phylum Cyanobacteriota; class Cyanophyceae; order Coleofasciculales; family Coleofasciculaceae; genus Coleofasciculus; species Coleofasciculus sp. C1-SOL-03. The sequence continues at coordinate 22,862 of NZ_JAVJUO010000249.1, read as the reverse complement.
CAACCGCTTCGTGTGATTCAGTACAAGACTGACCAATATTTATCGAATATTATGGTAATTTGTGAAAAATATAATGGTAATGAGTCTCACCAACCGCTTCGTGTGATTCAGTCTCACCAACCGCCTTGGGTTTAAACCCAAGGCTTAAAGCGAAAGTCGTCTTTAGACGACTGAATAAGAGTTTTAGTCCAGGCTTCGTTAGTACTGGGGAAGAAAGCGGAACATTGGATAGAACCCTGGAAACCTTAGCCCAACATTATGATAGTGAGTTAGAACAACGACTGCGATCGCTACAGGTTAGTTTACGAGGTTTAAGCCTGGTGGTGATGGGCTGTTTGGTGGCGGTGGTGGGTGTGCGAGGGATATCTGTGCTGTTGGATTCTTTCCCAGAGTGAATGTTTTTAACGCAGAGGTTCGCAGAGGGAAGCGCAGAGGTTCGCAGAGGGTTTTGGGGGATTGGTGGAAAGGCGCGATCGCATCAGCTACTGTAGATCTCAGTTCCTGCACTATTGGCTTTGGTGGGAAAGATACTTATCCGACAAAAAACTCAATGAAGGGATTATGTATATTAATGAAATTGAAATAATTAATATTCGCTCAATTAAAAACTTATCTTGGGAGATAAGTTTAGAACAGTGTGCGGGATGGCACGTAGTTATTGGTGATAATGGCTCAGGCAAATCATCCTTATTACGTTCTGTTGCTCTAGCACTGGTAGGACCGACTGAAGCCGTTGCCCTGCGGCAAAACTGGAATGATTGGTTGACTCAAGAGCAAAAAAAAGGAACTATCCGGCTTGACTTATCCTATGACAGTGATTTTGATAAATTTTCTGGACAAGGTAGACGTATGGTAAATTACTTATTACCAGTTCGCTTATTGATGCTCATCTTCATCCTACCTGGCAACGACGAGTCGGGATTTGGTTTCGAGAACATTTTCCCAATCTTCAATTTATTGTCACAACCCATAGTCCCTTAATTTGCCAAGCCGCAACCGTGGGAACAGTCTGGCGTTTACCTAAACCAGGTAGTAATGAATCCGGGGGTATGGTAACGGGGAAAGATTTAGATCGCTTACTTTATGGTAATGTCTTAGATGCTTATGGTACAGAAGCATTTGGTACAGATGTGACCCGATCAGACGAATCAAAAAATCGGTTAAAACGGTTGGCTGAATTGAATCGGAAGGAACTGCGTGAACAACTCAGTGAAGATGAGCGAAATGAACAAGAAAAACTGCGGACAATGATGCCAACTTCACCCCATAAAGTCTGCTAATGAGATGATCATTGGATAGAAAAAAACTATAAAAATATAATTTATAGGAGCATGTTTTACGATAACATGAGCGTGGTACACCTAAATTGGATGAATGACGCTCACATCCAAAAACCGTAGGGGCGCAAAGCTTTGCGCCCGATTCAATGGTCAAATCTATTCCACAATTGTAGCTGTGTCAGTCCAATACAGTGCGATAGATACTCCGAATGAATAAATTAGCCATAATCTGAAGTGTCACAACAATGATAAGGCTTCCACATCAAAATTTACCTAAAAATGCTCAAAACCAATTAAATGTATGGCAAAACGAAATTAACGGTTTAGAAGATTACGCCGAAAGAGTGGCTCAGGGAAAAAAAGCATTTGCCAGACGTAACAAACTAACAAATCCTACCTTTCGCCAAGTGCGTCAAACTTTAACCCAAATGTGTTGTGGTGCTTGTCGCTGTGGTTACTGTGAAGATTCTGTCGCTGATGAAGTGGAGCATATTAAACCCAAGGATCTATATCCTGAAGCTGTTTTTGTCTGGGAAAATTATTTATATGCTTGCGGTCAATGTAATGGCGGCAAAAATAATAAGTACGCTGTTTTTTCTGATAAAACGGGTCAACTGAGGGAAGTGGTGCGAAGACGGGGCGCTCCGGTGGTGGAGCCAGAACAGGGAGAGCCAGTCCTTATCGATCCGCGAAAGGAAGATCCGATGGATTTTCTGGAAATTGACTGAATTGATACATTTTATTTTTTGCCTAGATATTCTCTAGATTCAAAAGATTATCAACGAGCAGACTATACGATTGAGGTATTACGCTTAAATGACCGAGACTATCTAGTCGAAGCCAGAAAAGAAGCGTTCTACAACTATCGGGCAAGATTGGGTGAATATATTAAGAAAAAGGAAACAGACACCCCTTTAGATCAACTTAAGCCTATGATTACAGCATTACAAAGAATGCAACATCCGACAATCTGGAAAGAAATGCAGCGTCAGCAACAGTTTATCCCAGAGTTGAAAAAGTTATTTGAGTTAGCGCCAGAAGCACTCACTTGGTAGAAATGAAAAAGGTTAATGCGGCTGGCAAAATAACTACAGGTATAATAAACTCGTTACACAGTCTGGCATGATATAAAGGCGATTGGACAAAGGACACAAAACAAAGGGCAAATGACAAATGACAAATGCCCCTGTATCTGTTGTCAGCAATTGATTATCCGATCGCCTCTTGGGGTTGCTGCTGTACCAGTTCCTGCAATTTGTCGCGATGTTCCTTCGCCTCTGTATTGTTCGGGTTAATACGTAGGGCTTCATCAAAGGATGCGATCGCGTCACGATACCGTTCTAGCAGGGCGAGGGCGATTCCTCGGTTATACCAGCCCGCCTCACTATCAGGCTCAAGTTCTAACATCCGATCATAAGAGTTCAAGGCGTCTGCGTAGCGATCTAAACGCAATAAAGCATTCCCTCGCTTAAACCAGCCATCCACATCATCCGGTATCAGTTGCACCACTCGGTCATAAGCGGCAAAAATATCCTCAGGATTCCCGTCTAACTTTTCTAGAGCAACGCCCTTGTTGTACCAAGCATAGGCGTTATCTGGATTGATTAATAACACCTGTTCAAAAGCGTTGAGAGCAGTATCGTTTTGCTCCATTTCGAGTAACGCTACACCGCGCATGAACCAACCTGGCTCATGATTCGGATTAATGCGGACGACTTCGGCAAATGACGTTTCTGCTTCTGGATAACGTTCTAATTCCACCAGGATATAACCACGATTGTACCACGCCCGTTCGTAGTCTGGATCGATGCGAACAGCTTGATCATAAGCCTCTAATGCCTCTTGATCACGTTCCAGACGTCCCAGGGTAATTCCCCGATGGAACCAAGCCCAATCACTGTTAGGATTTACTTTCAAAGCTTGATCATAAGCAGCGAGCGCATCTTCCGGTTTGCCTGTATCATCCAAAGCCATACCTAAGCCGACCCAAGCCCCAACTAAACTAGGATCGAGTTCCGTTGCTTGATTGAACGCTGTAACCGCTTCTGGATACTTCTCCAAGCCATATAGAGCAAACCCGCGACCCATCCAAGCGCCAGCACTTTCCCCATTGATTTCAATCGCTTGGTCATAAGCTTTAACGGCTTCAGCATAGTTTCCGGCTTTGATTAAAGACATTCCTTTATTGAGCCAGTTGACCAACTCTCTGGATGGGGTTTGAGCAATCTGAGGATTTTCCAGTTCCAGCATATAAGGATTGGGTGTACCCTCTGGACTGTACCGTAGAGTCGCTAGGGCAGAGGTTGAGGTGGAGACACTTGCTAAGAGGGTAACAACGGCTGTCAGTCCAATGTGCTTGAGTTCCATGGTAGATATCCTTGGTGTATCGCTTTCAATGGCATCTATCTCTGAAGATTGAGAGCTTATGCACAATTTGAGCAAAGATGCAGGGGAAGCAGGGGAAGCAGGGGAAGAAAACATTCAATTACAGCTTACGCTGTTCGGCATTTAGACTTTAATATCAATAATGACGAAATCCTTGTAGTGCGAGCATCTTGCTCGCTACTAATATCCAATCTCGCTACTAATATCCAATTGGCTCTTTGGTACTTTTGGTGGAAACTCTAGTTTTTAGGGAACAGGGAACAGGGAACAGGGAACAGGAAAATCCTTATCCAGCAAGCCTTTGACCAAATTCAATAACTTTTCCTTATCACGATAACTCCCGGAGAGCCTGTTCAATCGGGCGCACGTTGGTAATCGGGCGCACGTCAGTGCGCCCCTACGATGAATGGTGCAAGATGTAACGTTGATGCACTAAAGTGCTTACTACGAACCAGGGAAACATCAATGTCTAAATCTCAGCAATATCCTATCCTTCGCACCACCCAGCCTAGTGCTGAATTTTACTCAATTTTCTCAGATGCCGAAATCTTAGACATCATTCAAACCGATATATCACCTTAGACATTAGCGACGACTTACTCAAACTATCCCAGCAAAATATCAAAAAATGGTTTTCTCATATCGAGTTTATCAGCGACAGGATTGATATCGAAAATCATTCACTATCCCAAACATTGTTAAACCATCAGATTAACCTAAAAACTGACCACACCGCCCCAATCATATTACACTTAGGCGTAACCATGGGTAATCATCAGAATAGAACCGCCGTCTTGCAAAATTTTAGAGATAGCATGGGCAAACTTAATCAGAATTATAGAATAAATTTCCGGATAATGGCAGAAGATAAGTCGATTGAAATCGCAGCAGGGGAAGAGATCATGATTTGGAGACAGCATAAGTTTGAAATCCCTGACCTGTTGCAAGAAATCGAACAGGCGGGGCTGCGTGTGATTCAGTACAAGACTGACCAATATTTATCGAATATTATGGTAATTTGTGAAAAATATAATGGTAATGAGTCTCACCAACCGCTTCGTGTGATTCAGTGGTAATTTGTGAAAAATATAATGGTAATGAGTCTCACCAACCGCCTTGGGTTTAAACCCAAGGCTTAAAGCGAAAGTCGTCTAAAGACGACTGAATAAGAGTTTTAGTCCAGGCTTCGTGGACTTGAGCGATAAGCCCGGAGTTTGAACTCCGGGCGGGTGTCGGCGCTTACTAACTAACAAAGGTGGAAGATCTCAGATTAAACCAACCTCACTAAAAGCGGACTAGATTATAAAGGAGGTATTAAACCTGAACAAATGATAAATGACGAAGGACAAATGACCAATGACAAATCGCCAAAATGCTAAATTTTTCTACCAACTGGCTAAATTACTTAATTCGGGTATCAATCTACAGCAAAGCTTAATCCTAGTGGGCAACGATTTAACCCCAACCGTTCAACGCTACTTACAAAAAGTTAGTCTGGCTGTCGGTTCCGGTCAAGATTTCGCCACTGCCTTAACCTGTGAACGCGGTTATTTTAACCGTTGGACGATTAGCTTAATCCGTTTAGCTGAGTATAGCGGTTCTCTCCCCCAAACCTGTCAACTGTTAGCTGAAGACGCCGAAACACAAGCGCGACAAGAACGATTATATGGGTCGGTCAAACGTTCTGCGATAGCGACAATTTGGGGGTTTTTGGTATTAACGGCGGCTATTTTTAACCCGAATGCAACCGGAATTATTAAACCAGAGTTTTGGTTAAGAGGATTGGCGATCGCACTGCTATTATGGGTGATGATCGTCCTGGTGTCTCGCTTTTCTAGTCCCTTGTGGCTGCAACTGGTGAGACGACTACCGATTGTCGGGAAAATCGTGCAGGTGCGATCGCTCCTGTATCTGGCTAAGTTAAGATTACCGTTAAGTTGTGGGGTTTCCATCCTCACCGCCTTGGATTTACTGCGAGACCATATCCCCGATACAATCATGAAAGGCAAACTCTCTTGGGCTAGACGGCGCGTCCGCCTGGGTCAACCCTTGAGTCAGAGTCTCCAGGGTAAATTACCCGCCACAGCGCTACAAATGATTAGCACCGGGGAAGAAAGCGGAACATTGGATCGGACGCTGGAAACCTTAGCCCAACATTATGATAGTGAGTTAGAACAACGACTGCGATCGCTACAGGTTAGTTTACGAGGTTTAAGCCTGGTGGTGATTGGCAGTTTGGTGACGGTGGTGGGTGTCCGGGGGATATCTGTGCTGCTGGATTCATTCCCGGAGTGAATATTTTCCATGCAAAGGCTGGCGCTAGGCGGCGAAGCGAAGGCGACCTCCATCCCTAATCGCCTTGGTGATCAGCCTATTGCTGATCAGCGTGCAGATTGACTATCATGCTATTGGTGTATTACGTGTTTTACGCTATCTTACGGTTAAGTCCATTTTCAGGGTCATGGCAATGGCATAGCAAAGAAACCCCACCTTTGAGAAACACTCAAGCTAGAGGGACGATCTGATCTATTCCGTTGCCAGTCAACGCATCTACGACACCAAATTGAACAGTTCAATCTTGACTACGCCAATTGGTGTATGACTTAACCTTTTTATGTAGGGTTTTTTTGAGAAAACAGTTATTGAATTATCTGTGCGAGGAGTTTATCTTGGCATTCATCCGACTCGCCGATTTGATCATCAATATGGACTATGTGGCGGCAGTGACGTTCAGCACCTACAACGGATTGGGTGAGGGACACGAGATCCCGGTTGTTAACATTTGTTTGGCAATTCCAGAGGGGGCATTAGATGGTCAAACGTCATCATGTATAGGGAATTGCCAGAATTGTCAGGGTATAGAAAAGCTGGAATATGAGAATGATTTAGCGATCGCGATTTGGAATTACTTTACTCAATCCAGTGAGGTTACGGTTCTATTTGAGTAACGCCTCAGGGAAGTTATGAGTGATGACTCTTGGCGACCTTCGAGGACATGGTGCGTGAGTTCACGTCCCCAGTTTATGAAGACTCGATAAAACCTCCAAGACTTAGTTGCTGATGCTGGTGTAGTTGACCTATGATAAGGAAAGTGTATTACAAGTTATACGACTGTCTTACAGATTCAACCCGATCTGGGAACGAAAGCCAAGGGTCAGCGATCGCTCACCTGTTTGGCTTCTGTTCTCCTCAAGGTTGGACACCACCAGGGTAATCTATCGTTTTCGCTTCAATCCCACTGTTCCTGAATGTGGTGTTTTTTTTAGGTACTAGCACTATGAGTTCATTCAAATCCGACAACCAATTAAGTCATCTCCATGCTTCAACCCCTGATACTGTAACGTCTGAAGAAGTGCAGCAATTTGACTTAGACCATCAATTAGCAGAACTTGCTGTTCCTTTAGCCCAAGCGTGGAAAGACAACCATCCAGAAGCCCAACCTGCATCAGAAGCGGATTTAGATGTTTGTACGTTGGCGGTGGCGATTGAAATGGCGATCGCAGGCGAAGCCGTTGGTGGTCCCATCGGCGCTTTAATTGCCTCTGGCGGGGGGATAAGGGCGGCTAGTGTGGCGTGTAGACGAGTGCTTTAATCCATCGGGTCATTTGTCATTGGTGAATTAGGACTCAGCAAAAAATGCGGCTGTCTTTTTGGACGCCTGGTGAGGATCAGTGTCTGTTGTGTTGTTTAACAGCAGAAGTCCTCGGATACGGTTTTGGATTTTAGATTTTAGATTTAGGTCTAGTTCTCTAATCATGTAATGCTGATATAGGGTATTGGACAATTGATAGCAATTCGATTGATACAGAAAGAAAAATCAAACCACCTAGCCTACTTTCACCCTGATCGTCTACCCATTTTAGTTGAGTGATAAACCCGGTTGAGTTCTGAGTGTTGAGTAGGGGCTATTTTTAAGTAGTCGGACTAAAGAAAACAGCACGCCCACGCTTGTTTTGTGTAAACAAGCCTCAAACCCTGACAAAGGACGTAGCTTGCTTCTCAAAAAGCGAGTATCACAATCACTAATCAACAAAGACTCTCATTTCAAGGACTTTATTTCATGGCTACCCAATTTGATCCACTGAACACCTATAATCCTCAATCCCATGAAGACACTTTGAATAGAGGGTATCCAAATAGTGCAACGAATTATCCCAACTCTCAACTCCCTCTAGAACCCGTTCCCCCCCCAGAAATGACGCCTCCAGAAGCGAAAAAACAGCCTTCTTTCCTAGAGCGTACTCTTCCGGCTGGCTACAATCGGTTATCATCGCCAAATAGTACGCCCTTGCGGATTCAGTTATTACAAACCATTTTGCCTGCTGTACTGGTTCCCCTGGGATTAGCCGGATTAGTGACTTATGGGATTATTTCGGGACGCAGCCAAGAACAAACGGAGCAGTTACTACAAAATGAAGCCTTATTTGCCAGTGATGTTGTGAATGAATTATTAACTGAATCGCAAAAAGTACCAGAAATATTAGCGAATAACCCGTTAGTCATTAATGCCGCTAAAAATACGGCAACTGTAGCGCAAGAAGAAGGGCTGCCAACGATTCCGATTGAGCAGCTTGAACAAACCTTCGCCACGAATAAAATTGTCCAACCCAATGTCTCTCTGAATAGTTATTTGCAGAGAACGGCAGAAATTAGCGAATTTGCAGAGCTGTTTTTTACCGACAAGCATGGATTTAATGTGGCATATAGTCGCCCAACGTCCGACTTTGTGCAACGGGATGAACAATGGTGGCAACGAACCAAAACCGAAGAGGGTCAGTTAATCGAACCAACCTTTGATCAATCGGCAAATACGTTTGGCATTGAACTGAGTCAAGCGATTACTGATCCAAACTCCGGTGAATTTCTGGGTGTGGTCAAAGGTGTCTTACCCGCCACAGCCTTTGGTACGGTGCTGAATAATTTGCTCTCCGACTTACACCTGGTTGATTCTCAAATCGTACAGCTTTTAGCCCTGAACCAAGAGGGGAACTTCAGCGTCATTCATACGGTTGGGGTTGAGGATGGAGACACTCAGAAGGCGGTTTTAGGCGGTGATGCGATCGCCCAAGCTGCTAGGATGTTACTTGATCGTCCAGAGTCTCAGAACCCTGAGTCGGAATCGGTAGCCAGTAATTTACCACTTAAGGATTTAACCCTAGAGTCCGTTCAATCCCAGGTTGGTGATTCCCTAAACAGCGCTAGCTTTGCATACGCGGGTCGCCGTTATCTTCTGGTCACCGTTCCCAAAACCAACTGGGTGATGGCGGTTTCCATGGAACTGGGTGATCTCCGCCAAACTGGGTCGCAAGCGGCGTTAACCTTTTCCTTAGCCTTCCTGCTGTTAGGCGGTGCGATCGCCGCCACTTTACTATTTTTAGCCCGTCGTTTGGCAATGCCTTTAAAACAATTGGTTAGCACGGCGGAACAGATGATTGCTGGGGATCTGAATGTTCAAGCTGAACCCGTAGGTCCGACGGAAACTCGCCTCTTGTCCCAAGCATTTAATAATCTGGTCACCAGTGTCAAGGGACTATTGTATCAGCAATCGGCAGAAACGCAACAGGCAGAATTATTTGCCAACATCGCCGCTTCCCGCGCTCGGACTGAACGCGATTTAGAGGAAGTCTTCCAGGCGGCTGTTCAGGGAGCGTTGCCAATTCTGGGTGTGGATCGGGTGGTGATTTATCGGTTCCAACCTGACTGGCGGGGATACATTTCCAATGAAGCCGTCGCCCCCGGTTGGGTTCGGGCTTTGGGGGATAAAATCGAAGACGCTTGTATTGGGGATGCTCTGATCGAAGCTTACCAAAAAGGACGAGTTGTACCCACAAATAATGTTTTTGAAGCGGGTTTTCATCCGGATCACCTCCAGTTAATGGAACGGTTACAAGTTAAAGCCAATTTGGTCACCCCCATTCTCAAAGATGAGCAGTTATTTGGTTTACTGATTGCCCATCACTGTAATGCGCCCCATAATTGGCAACCGTCAGAAATTGAGTTTCTCAAGAAATTAGCGATTCAAGTTGGTTTGTCCTTAGACCGGGTGAACTTCTTGGTCGAAAAAGAAGCAGAAACCGAACGGGCGCAACAATTGAACGAAATTACCTCAAGTATTCGGGAATCCGTGACCGTGGAGGAAATTTATAATGCTGCGATCACAGGAATTCGCCAAACCATGAAAACCGATCGCGCGATCGTTTATCTATTTGACAAAAACTGGAAAGGAACAATCACGGCTGAATCGGTGGCGGACGGGTTTCCCAAAGCCTTGGGCGCGAATATTGCTGACCCCTGTTTTGCCGAGCAATATGTGGAGAAATACAAGCGGGGACGAGTCAAGGCGATTGCAGATATTCACAAGGCGGGTTTGAGTGACTGTTATCTGGGTCAATTGGAACCCTTTAAAGTCAAAGCCAATTTAGTCGCACCGATTTTGGCGTATGGGGATCTTCACGGCTTGTTAGTTACCCATCAATGTTCCAGTACCCGGGTGTGGCAAGACTCAGAAATGACCTTCTTTAAACAGGTGGCGATTCAACTCGGTTCAGCCTTAGATCGTTTAGATTTCTTAGCCCAAATCGAGCAATCCCGTCAAAAAGCCGAACAACTGGCAGAGGAGCAACGTCAACAAAAAGAAGCGATTCAAATGCAATTAGTTGAACTGCTCAATGATGTGGAAGGCGCAGCCAGAGGGGACTTAACAGTAAGGGCAGAGGTCAACATTGGTGAAATTGGCACTGTTGCTGACTTTTTCAACTCAATTGTGGAGAACTTGCGGCAAATTGTCACGCGGGTACAAGAGTCAGCGATTCAGGTGAATATGGCAGTTGGTGAAGACGAACAAGCGATTCAGCAACTGGCAGAAGCCGCCCTGAAACAGGCAGAAGAAACGACTCAGATTTTAAATTCTGTGGAACAAATGACCCGTTCCATTGAAGAAGTGGCAGAGAACGCTCGCCAAGCGGCAGTTGTTGCCGGTACAGCATCCAATACCGCCCAAATGGGTCAAGCGGCGATGGATTTAACGGTAGAAAATATCTTAAATCTACGGGGTGCGATTGGGGAGACGGCGAAAAAAGTGAAGCGCTTGGGTGAGTCGTCACAACAGATTGCTAAGGTGGTGTCTATCATTGAGAAAATCGCCCTACAAACCAACTTACTTGCGATTAACGCCGGGATTGAGGCAGCACGGGCTGGTGAAGAGGGTCAAGGCTTTGCCGTTGTTGCTGAAGAAGTCGGAGAATTGGCGGCAAAATCAGCGGCGGCGACTCAAGAAATTGAGGAAATTGTTGAGAGTATTCAACGGGAAACCGCGATGGTGGTTGAGGCGATGGAACAAAGCACCAAGCAGGTGGTAGAAGGAACCCAGTTGGTGGATGATGCCAAGAATAGTTTGGGTCAAATGTTAGAGGTATCCTATCAGATTGACCAATTGGTGCAGTTAATTTCTACGGCTACGGTGTCTCAGACGCAAACGGCGCAAGCGGTGAGTAGTTTGATGTATGAGATTGCTATGGTGTCAGCCCAAACCTCGGATTCCTCGACAAAAGTGTCAAATTCGCTGCGAAAAACGGTGGAAGTGGCGCGAGAGTTGCAGGCGTCTGTGGGGACGTTTAAGGTTGATCCGCAACTGGATTATGAGTAAGGTTTTGGTTGTGGTGTAGGCGCTATTTGTAGGGGCAATTCATGAATTGTCTCTACAAGAGATTAAATTGTAGGGGCGGGTTTAGGGATTCAAGCTAGTTTGTCATCAATAACTGAACAACAAAACCCGCCCTGATTCAATTGTAGAGAAGAAATTGTACGGAGTTTCTGGGCGCACATCAGTCATCCGTGTCAACTTAAGATGAAAAGCTCGGTTGAGCAAGGGTGTCGGGTGTCGGGTATCGGGATGGAATTGTCTGTTGTCGGCTAAAAAACCTCATACCTACCACCATTCACCTCACCTATTCATCCACGTTTTTTCCAAACAGGAAACTTTAATACATAGTGAGCCAAAATTGCTCGCTTTCCCCCACACCCGGTCACCCCATACCCCACACCCAGTATCCTATCGTGGGTAATGTGGCTTAAGTTGACACCCATGCACATCAGTGCGCCCCTACAATTTAATCCATCCAATTCGGTACGCTATGCCACTATAAAGGCGCGGTGGGTGTTGACAACTGTTTTACTCCTGTTCGTTGTGCGATCGCACGAGCCAATTTTTCAAATTCTCGGTAGACATTCCTCACCGCATAAGTATGAGCGCCAATCGCCCCGTCAGCCGGTTTGAGGTGAAAGATTGGCTTCCGGGCTTCCTGAGCCATGGGCATCAAACTTTGATAGTTTTTCAGTAAGGCTAAACAATGCCGATCATCGGCTACAGAAATATTATAAGTCAACGGCTGATCTAATACATCTTCATGATAAACCGTTGGAATACGCGCAATCCAACGGTTGTATGCCTTGACTGGGCGATCTAATCGGGCTGAATGTTGCAAAACCACGTATCCAATCGGCTGCATTTTGCCTTGAGGAAGCTGTAAATCTGTGGCTAAACCCTTCTTTCCTGGAGAACTTGTTTTAGCTAGTCTCTCTTGCCATTCTTCGCGCCATGTCCGCAATGTTGGACCCAGATTACGCAAACCTTGCAACGAAAATAAATCCGGTGAAAGGGGAACAACTACATAGTCGGCTGAAATTAGCGCCGCCCGATTGATCGCCCCCAAATTAGGACCTAAATCCAGTAATATCACGTCAGCGTTATGAGCTGAAGCGGCTTTTTGCATAATTCTCCAGAAGGCAGACATAACGCGAAATGCTCTTTCTTTCCCATCTAAACAATTTGACCACTGTCCTGAAAGATCTTCCTCAAAACCAGACAGATCTAAATCGCCCACTAAAAGAGCTAAGTCTCCTCCAAAAGGTGATAACTGAGCTTCTTCAATGAATTCCAGATAGGGATTATCAATATTACCTGTTCCTTTTAATAGCGGCTGTATACAATTAAAAACGGTATGAGCATCCTTACCTAACCAAAGTTCTTCCAATCGCTCCTCGTCCAGAAATGCAGCCGTCAGGTTAGCTTGAGGATCAAGATCGGCGGCAACAACTCGCAGCCCCATATCTTTATACATCCAGGCTAAGTGATAAACTAATGACGTTTTACCCACACCGCCTTTGTTGTTGAAAAAAGCAATAATCGTTGTATTCATAATTTTTTCCTAACTGTCACTAGCAGATAGCAGATAGCAGATGGGCATCTTCTTCCAAATCATTTAGCAGAGTTGCCAACTCCTGATCATTCATTCAGCCCTCCTTGGTAATACTTTTAGCTTAACTCGTTGTTTCTATAGTAGTAGTCTTTGGCTGATACGGCTTTAACACCGTCTACCCGTGCGGAGTCGGCGTTGTCTTCGCCACTACCTTGATTGTCAACCGAATATCGGGATTTGATCCCAATCGAGAAGATGAATCTACAATGGGTAAAGAAGGATGTGAATTGTAGCAAATACGGGAAACATTATGACACCCATTGTTAGCCTAAAACAACAGTTATTGAGGGAGGTTGAAGCACTCCCCGAAGAGCGACTCCAAGATGTATTGCAATTTGTGTTGCTATAAACAACTATTGCGGGCAAATAAGAAACTTAATAAAAAAAGACTACAAAAAGATATAAGAATTGCCGCCATAACACTTTCAGTTAATGGGGTGATGGTTACTCGCAACCAACGGGATTTCTCTCAAGTTCCCGGTTTATCACTGGAGGATTGGACACAAAACACGTCGGGTTAGGGTTTGAGTGAGTGACAGGGAAAGACGCGATCGCACTTAATCAGAACCTTCTAATTGACCGAGTTATACAGCTTCCTGTAATGCCTGTATATCTGAACCGCAAATGGCGTTCAGATTACGGGTAATCTTCTCAATATCCCAGTTCCACCATTGAATTTCTAACAGTTCATTAATAATGTTATCGTCAAAACGCTTGCGGATTTCTCGCGCCGGATTTCCACCCACAATCGCATAAGGTTCAACCGGGCGAGTTACCACTGATGCGGTGGCGATAATTGCCCCATCCCCGACATGAACACCGGGCATAATGGTAGCGGCATACCCGATCCAGACATCATTCCCAATCACTGTATCCCCTTTGTAGGGGAAGGTATCAGGCATAGCGACTTCCCAGCCGGAACCAAAGATGGGAAAGGGATAATTCGTCATCCAATCGGTGCGATGATTTCCTCCATTCATAATAAATTTGACATCTGAGGCAATCGCGCAAAATTTGCCGATGATTAGCTGATCGCCCTCAAAATCAAAATGATATAAAACATTTCGTTCAAAGTTTTCGGGATTCTCAAAATCATCGTAATAGGTGTAGTCACCAACAATAATGTTCGGATTCTTGATAATATTCTTTAAGAAGACTAACCGCCTTTGGTCGGCTAATGGATATTTGCTGTGGGGGGAAGGTCCATAAATCATGAGACATGCTAGCGACTAGTACAAGAAGGCAGAAGTCCGAAGGCAGATGGCAGAAGGCTATAAGGAACATAATGTAGCTGCTTTTAAGCAGCTTGTTAACTGGTTAGTATTTGAAGCCGCGCTGCACTAGACGTCACCACGACACCAATAAAGTCAGCCTGGGCGGACTGGAATGATCGAGGAAATAGATAACTCGGATTTGGTATAACGCGATCGCGGATTCCATGGCTATTTCTTAATCAAATCTTAATAGTTGCCGCCTTGAGTTTGATGCAATTGACTCTAGCCTCTCTTGAACAAGACATCCCCGTAAATCCCTGGACATAAATTTTGTCTGCTGTACTAAGAAATGTTAACGAGTCTTAAATCCTTACTGTTGCCTAATCTCAACCGTTAACTTGAATTTTGTCCGACGACTTAGGCAATATAATACAATAACTAAAATTGCTCTAAATTATATGGCTTTAACGCTTAAAATAGTTGAAGATACCCTCCTCAAACAGCGACCTGTCGATAGTAGTCAAATCTCTAACCCTGATGACCTGTATGGTCTGACGCAAGGGACAGAGTTAGCACTGCACAGTTGGGACCCGCAGGACGGAGAACCTCACCATATCCGGGTGGCGTTTGCCAACCACCTGTTCAACAACAAAAATACCTGGTACGTCTTCACTGACCATATTCAGATTTGGGATGGCGAAACCGTGGTGCTACCGCCAGTGTCTCCCCCCGGTTCCACCCAACGCCTGTATAGTGTGCGTTCCTGTTCCACCCATGTGGTGCGGGGACTGGATCAACAGGTGATTGATGAGATGAACTTTATCACACCGGACACCTTGGTCAGTTTTGAAGACTTGAATGTGCGTCTGGGAAAAGCCGTGTGGCCCTTTCTCCAGCCTGCTGCCAAAGCCGCCCTGGGGCGGGCAATTCGCGATCGCGGCATTCCCCTAGTCATCAACTCCGGGTATCGCACCATTGCTCAACAACTGATCCTCTACAATCACTATCGGGGAGGTCGTCGCTGTGGGATTCAACTCGCCGCCCGTCCACCTCGCAGTAATCACCAAAGTGGTTTAGCGATCGATATCCAAGATACCGATGGCTGGCGATCCTTTCTAGAACGACATGGCTGGCGATGGTTGGGTCCGAGGGACTATCCTCACTTCGACTATATTCGCGGCGGACGTGATATTCGTAGCCAAGCGGTACTGGCATTTCAAC
Organism: Coleofasciculus sp. C1-SOL-03; assembly: GCF_040220555.1. NCBI lineage: Bacteria > Bacillati > Cyanobacteriota > Cyanophyceae > Coleofasciculales > Coleofasciculaceae > Coleofasciculus > Coleofasciculus sp. C1-SOL-03. The sequence continues at coordinate 7,505 of NZ_JAVJUO010000249.1, read as the reverse complement.
GGGTTTGGAATCGATACAATCCCCAGGATCGAATTGCCGAAGACGGGGGTTACGGACCCGCCACTGAACGGCGACTGAATCGGAGTATTATCGGCGGTTTTGGGCAAGTCTGGCAGGGTTTTGAAATCCTTAAGTTGACCAGTCCCTACATGCATGGTGAAGATGTCCGCAAAATACAGCAAGCGTTAGCAGATGTCAAAATTGATGTTGGGGTAGATGGCGTGTTTGGACCAGGAACTCAAGCAGCAGTGAAGCTGTTTCAAAAGGCAAGGGACTTGATTAGCGATGGTGTGGTGGGACCCGCCACTCTGGTACAACTGGGATTTTTCGGCGCACCTGCGGTTGTTTCGCCGCCTAAACCTGAACCGGAACCGACTCCAGAACCTGAACCTGAACCTGAACCACCTAAACCCCCAACTCCACCCCCAACGGCTGTTGGGCGCATCTTGATTTCTGCGGGTCATGACCTTAAAGATCCCGGCGTTGTTGCCTTAGGGACGACAGAAGCCGAGGAAATGATTCTCACTCGTAACGCCCTGGTGCAGGAACTCCAGTCACGCGGGGTTAATTTCCTCACGGTACCCGATGACCTAGATTTGGAGGGTACAATCAAATGGATCAACGATCGCGTCCTACCTGGGGATGTGGCAATTGAACTGGGTGGTAATGCCTTTAATGGTTCAGTTCGAGGGACGGAAGTCTATTATATTGATGGAAACGAGGAACGCAAAGACGATGCTAAGTTGGTTTTAGAGGCATTCTTGGAAAAAGTTCCCGAACTGCGTTTACCCGGAAAACCCCTCTCTCGTGGTGTTAAACCGGATACCTTGAGTGCCAAAAATCAGCTTCCCTTTTGTCGTGAAGTCGCGGCATCATCGATTATCTTCAATATCTGTTTCCTCGACAATCCCGAAGACTTAACCTTACTTCAAGAAAACCGCGATCGCTTTGCTCAAGGGTTAGCTGATGGCTTGCTGCAATGGAGTGGTCAAACGGCAAAATCGGATCAAACTTCACCCCATTTCCGACTGATTAATATCAAAATTCAAAACTACGATCATGACGAAAAAGGGCTTCTGGTCAATGGGAATTCCTATATTCCAGCGGATCTGGTGGAAAACTTAGGCGTTAATCTGACCATGGAATCGGATATTCGCCAAATCAGTTATGGCAATGTCGTGTATGTAAAAGCGGTTGATCTCCAGCCCTTTAATATCTCCGTCGGCTGGGATAGTGATACCAGAACGGTATTACTGAATACAGCGACTCAAACGGATTTGGATGAGTCTGACAAGATTATCTGGTTTGGCAATGCCACAGAAGCGGATTTGAAAGCCTTTCTCACCAGTAATAATGAAAAAGCGCTCGACCAGTTCCCCGACATTCATACCATTTACATTGAAGAGGCGGAAAAAGAAGATGTCAATCACGACATTGCCTTTTGTCAGATGTGTCTGACGACCAACTTTTTACGCTTTGGCGGTTTATTACAACCGGAACAGAATAACTTTGGTGGTTTAGGGACAGCCAATAGTGATCCAGCGGGTGCATTTTTCCCGGATATCCGCACAGGTGTGAAAGCGCACATTCAGCATCTCAAAGCCTATGGGACGACTGCACCGATTGAACATCCGCCCATCGTCAGTCCTCGGTTCCAGTTTGTCTTACGCGGGAGTGCGCCTTCGGTGTATGACTTGAGTCGGCGCTGGAGTGCTGATCCGGAGTATGGGAATAAGATTATGGCATTGGTGCGGCGTTTGCATGGCGTGGTGTCTGATGTGGAAGACACGCCTCAATCCTTCTTTATGCGTTTGAGTCATACGGTAGCGCCTATGGAAAATAATGGTAGCGATAGTCCCTGTGGGCTTTAATGTTACCTTTGGTTTCCCTGTAGGGGCGACCCGCTTGCAAAAATTAACAACGGTGTCCCTTTAATTTGCTCGGGTCGCCCTTTACCTCCCTGTTTAAAGGTTCCCATGCTTCACGGCGAAAGAAGTCGATACTTCACGTTCACCACTTGCTCACTATCCAGGGATGATCCACCCGCCGAAACCTCCAAGTCGCTTAACTCTAAATGAGTGGAGGGGTAATCGTCGGAATCAGATGGCGATTCTTCAGCCGATAATTTTATGCCAAATACCGAGATGGCGGGAGTTTCATTCTCTGATTCATGATCAGGTAATGCTAGAGATTCAGGTTTAGATCTGGATGAAGCTTGAGGGAAAAACGTCGTGTTATCGTTGAGGCTACGACTGTCTAGTCCCTGTAGCGACTCACCAGATAGGGTGGCGTTGTCGGGTTGAGAGGGTTCAATGGGCATAGCGCTGACGGTTGGTGTCAAGCCAGCGACAAGTACGCCAGCACCGAAAGGGATGATTATTTCACGCATCATTACCGTTGGTTGTCCTCGGAGTTGAATGGTTAGTTTGGGCAGATACACCCGGTCAGTTGATTCAGTAGCGGTGAAGCATTTGGAGGAAAAGTTTGGACGAGTATTCTAATCGATTATCCGGCAAATGCTTAGTTGATTTCACCAGGTTTGTGTATTATTGAATACATTTTTGGGAAGGATTTTGTTTCTTTCCCCTGCGATAAACTGACTTAATTTTAAACTTTAGCAATGTATTGAATCCAGCGTATCTATCCAAAGGCAAGTCATAAGTAGGTGGACTTTCAGTAAAGTTAACGGTTGAGATTAGGCAACAGGCAAGAATAAGGGTTTGAGGGCGATTTACAAAACTTAATGAGCGTGCCGTTTTCTTGTGTCCGACTACTTACTAATGGAGAACTCCTGTGAAGCGGGGAAATCGCCACAGGAGAGGTTAATGCCAAATTCTCCATCTGCATCTACTTTTCCGTTTCTCGCCACAGGAATCGCTCTAAGGGAACTAAGCGCATCAGTTCTCGCCCTAAACGTTGATACAGGGGAATCCGTTCTGAGTAGATTTTGGCATATCCTGTGGCTCCTGGATAGAGTTTACCATCACTATTATCCACGACAATTTCCACTTGGGCGATGGGTTGGGGTTGGGAGGGTTCGTGCTGGATTTGAGGCAGAATTCGTTGTACGGTGGCGGTGTAGGGTCTGAGTTTAGCTTGGCGGGGACGGAAGGTAACGGGTTTATGGTTTTCTACATATTCTAAGTCTTCTTCCTTAATGTCTACTGTGGCGGTGAGGTTGCTGAGTTCAGCGATTTCTAGGAGGAAGTCTTCGGTGGGTTTGAGTTCTTGATTTTGCCGCAAGTCTAAATCATTGGTGAGGATAACCCCGGCGATGGGAGAGCGTAGGGTAAGATTTTGTTTATGGGTTTTTAGTTCAGATAGGCGGTTTTTTAGCGTCGCGATCGCTTGTTGTTGAGTTATCATTTGGGATTGTGCTGTGGCAATCATTTCCGAGGCGTCAATGGCGGCGAGTTGGGAGGCGGTTTCGGTTTGTAAGTCCCGGGCGGTATCGGTTTGGTTTTGTTTGGCGGCGGCGATTTCTTGGGTTTTGGCGACTAGATTGCTTTCAATGTTGTGGAGTTCACTTTCGACTTCATCGCGGCGGTTGCGGGAAATTGCGCCTTGTTCGTAGAGGGAATCATAGCGTTGTAGTTTTTCCTGGAGTTCGGGGATGCGTTCCTGGAGGCGTTGGCGTTGGGTGTTTAAGACTTGAATTTCTGGGGTGAGTTGTCCTTGGGTGAGGGCTTTTGCGCGTAAGCTTTCTCGACGGGTTTTTGCCATCATTGCTTCAGCTATGGCTTGGACTTCTACGAGTTGGGCTTCGGCGCGGATGCGTTGTTTCTGGGCGGTGTCTAAGACTTGATGGGCTTGGACGAGTTGTTGTTCGATGGTGGCGATTTCTCGGTCTAATTCTAGACTGGATAATTGTGCCAGAATTTGTCCGGGTTGGACGGTTTGTCCGGGTTTGACGTAGATTTCTGTAATTACTCCGGCTATGGGTGTGCGGACGATGGTTCTAGCGCCTTGGCGGGTTTCGAGTTCGACGGAACCCCCGACTTCAAAGGAGGTGGGGATAAGGCTGATTAGGCTTACGCTGGTGGCGATGGTGAGGAGGATGGCGATTTGTTTGAGGGGGAGGTGGGGTTTGCGGGTTGGGGGGGCGAGTTGTAAGGGTTGGGAGGGGTTCATGGGGGTTAGGGGTTGGGGATTTTTTTGAAACGCAGAGGTTCGCAGAGGGAAGCGCAGAGGTTCGCAGAGGGGTTTGGAGGGATTTGTTTGTTTGTGTTTGTCTTTCTGTACCTCGGCTGGTTTTTGGGGGAAGTAGTAGTAAATTGCCCAAATTGTGAGTAGGGTGATTGTCCAGAAGGGGATGTTGGTTAATGTCCAATTGGTGATTAGGGTGAAGAGGCTACCGAAGACGAAGAGGATATAGAGGAGGCTGAAGGGGGCGTAAGTGGCGAGGATTAGGCGATTGTGGCGGGGTTCGGGGCTGGGGTGTCGGCGTAGTAGGTTTCGGTAGAATTGGAAGGAACGAGTGCGGAGGTTGTTAATTCCGGTGAGGGCGACGGCGAGATAGTAGCCGTCAAATTTTGCCAGGGGATTGAGATTGAGGGCGATGGTAAAGAGTGCGGCTACCATCAACAGATAACTGGCGGTGGCTAACCAATTGGCTGAGGATTGCCATAACCAAAAGGCGATTGCAGCGATAATTAGTTGACAAATAATACCAGCGCCGACGACTAAAATTCGTTTAAATCGAGATAGGCAATAGGAATCCGTTGTATTGGTATAAGCCGCTGGCATTAGAAACATGAAAAGTAGCCCGAATTCGGGAACAATGCCGTTGTAATGTTTCAGGGTAAAGGCGTGTCCAAGTTCGTGTAGGGTGACGACTAACATGGCGAGTAGGGCAAAGGGGAATAGAAGGGAAATGCCCTGATTCGCGACTAATTGTTGTCCGGTGAGGATAATTTCGGGACGTTGGGATAAACCAATAAAGAGAGAAATGGCTAAAAAAAAGCACAGGATGAGGCAAGTTGAACGAGTCCAAATCCAGTGCAGTTTAGTGATATGTCGAGTTAACCAAGCGTCGGGATTCAATAGGGGAACTTTGAAAAAGAGGAGTTGGAGTGGGGTAAATTTCCGTTTGGGAGGTTTGGCGGGTTTGGTTCCAACTAACATCCCGGTGGCGGTGAGAAGTTGTAGCAGGTAGCGGAGTTGTTCAAGGGTGAGGTTATTGTGTTTGGCGATATCGGCGGGGGGATGTTTTCCCAGTTGCTCGATGGCGGCTTTACTGTGAGAATCAACTTGGAGAAAGGTGACATCTTCGGGATTGCGTAGTATCCAATAACCATCGGCGTGGGGAATCCATTGAACGCAGGATTTGAGTTGAAGTTTGGCGGAATTGGGGGGTGGAGAATTTGGCTGGTGTTCTGTGTTATCGGTGTCTAATATCTTATTGTCTATCGGGGGCTGAGAATGGGGTGGGTTGGGAATTTCTCTGCCATTGTTTATGTTTTGCCCTCTGTCTGCTGCAACATCTGGGTTAGGTGTAATATCATGTCCGCCTAAATAACTGTAATATCCTTCTTCCTTGCAACTTTGCTTCTTCCCTTCTGCCCTCTGCCTTCTGCCCTCTGCCTTGTCTCCACCTAAATGTGAGTATTCAACCGGACATAATATAATCGATTCATCGGATGTGAGAATGCCAAGTGTAATCAGTTTTTGCCATAAATCTAGGACAAAATTCGGGGAAATTGCTGTACCATATTGTTTCTGACATTGCTGTTGAAGTTGAGTCACCGTGAAATTTCCGGTGAAATGGCTGAGGGCGTAAACCTCGGCTGGAGATGAGGGAAACTGACGATTATCGTGGCGCGATCGCAGAGTATACTGTTTGGAGGACGCCTGTTGGCTGAGTTGCCAGTGGGGACTGATGTCTGGACAAATCCAGTCGGGTTGTTCTTTGGCTGTGAATTTTTTTCCAACCTGCATGATGTTTGTAGTAGATGCCTATTTGCAGGGTAAACGGAAAGGTTCAGGGAAATCAATCATTTTTCATCCCTTTATCAAATCTTTAAGCAGAGACTTACGGGGTTCTACGACAAATAGCTGACATGGGGAGTTTACCGTCTCCGTAATTTTACGGAGGATAGGCTGATGTGTGAATTGTGTAGGGGCGGGTTTCACGACTATCTTTTCGGTTGCACCCAGATGTAACTAAACCCGCCCAGACTGTAACATTTACGACCTGTCGCTGATTGTCAGGAAAAAGTTCCCCGCTTTATGAAAACTTAATAAAAAACTCAAGGCAAAGTTTATTATTTTGGGGTAGGATAGTGAACAAGCTAGATTTCCGTTCAGTTGATTTTCCCTTCAACTTAATACGTTTTCTGTCCGATTGTGCTGCTGGCAATTGCTGCTCTATTCAGTAACAGGATTTGCTGGACAATTTGTTTACATTGACTGGCAGCAGCGTTTGGGTTTCAGCGTGCTTATTCAGTGTTTCCTTAATTCATCGTCATAATTTTGGGCTTGGCTCAAGTCGAACTTGCCTGCGAATTTGAATGGGTTTAACCCCTTAGCGACTCATAGCATCTGATAGATTTTGCTGCTTGGCTGAATCGGTAATTTTACCTGCACTATTCCACAAAAGGGTCATCTATGCCTTGGTTTAATTTTTTATCAAAGAAACGTCCTGCTGCTCAAGGATTTGCGCCGAAAAAGAAGAGTCAGGACTTACCGCAAGCCTTTATTTTAGAACCGATTTTAACGCCCAGTGGTTTATTGGATGGCACGGATAATCCTATAGATATCGTGGATATCGATATCTCGGCTGACCAAATTGCTGATATTGATATTCCGGAGATTGAGGAAGGGTTTGGCGATAGTTCAGAGCATGATTTAGGCGAGATTGCCTTTGTAACCTCGCTTGAAGGAGAGGAAACCTTAGAAGAGATTCCCTTTGTTACCTCACTGGATGACGTGGCGGAAAGTGAAGCCACTGATGAGGCGCTGACGGAAGAAACGCCGTTAAATGAATCGCTGTTAACCGGGTTAGACAGTTCTAGTCCCACATTTGAATCCGGCGTGTTTACGGTTGGACAAACTGGGGACGTTAGTGTTGATTTCCTCTTTGATGGTGGGGGATATGAAGGTGAACTCGCCGTCTTTAGTTTAGAGGGGATGGAGGAGTTTGAACCGGGTTCGGAGGCGTTTATTCAGGAAGCGGCGTCTCGTGCTTTGAGTGATTCCGAGTTAGGTCATGTTGTGATTAGTGACCAAACGGAAGGGGCGCGGTTCGTTGGTGAATTAGGAGAAAGCGACCAAAATTCTGGAGAGTATTTGGGAGTTAAGACAGTCCAAATGCGTCCAGGGGATGAATTTGGCTTTATGTTGGTTCCCAATAATACAGTACAACGGGTGTTTGATAATCCGGATGTGGGAGGGGCGGCGCGTCCCCTATTTTCTATGGCGACAGCGAATCCAGATGATGGGTTTCATGTCGGGCAAATTGCCGATGTCACCGGGGATGGAAGTACCTTTGTGATGGAAGATTTGCG
>NZ_JAVJUO010000248.1:0-28156 GCF_040220555.1 Coleofasciculus sp. C1-SOL-03 | reverse complement strand
CCCTTTGCACAAAAAACAACGCCCCAAGCCCGATGGTTGGATACAGCCATATTTATTTTTTAAGCTATATTAAGCATTGCTCCCCAACCCAGACACCATAAGACTTGTGGATTGTTAAGAAAGATGTGACTAATGCATAGCCTACAAGAGGGGGGATGACAGAGGATGCTTCGCTTTTGTTGCACGGGAGAAGGGGAACCAGACTCTCTTGCTCCCCTCTTGCTCCCCTCTCCCAAGCTTGGGAGAGGGGCTGGGGGTGAGGGCTGGCGTGGGAGAGGGGCTTCTGGTGAGGGGTTTTCCGCTTAAGTTGACACGGGCGCACGTCGGTGCGCCCCTACAGGTTTTGGGTATGAGGCAATCAAATTAAGGTGTGCCACGCTACTACGATGGTGATAATAGGGCACGGCATTGCCGTGTCCCTACCCAATCAATTATCCCTTTGTGGTAGGGGTACGATACTATCGTGCCTTGAGCTAGCTATTTAATATAAGCTACTGTTACCCCCGATCCGCCTTCTGCTTGTTCGGCTAATTCAAACCGATCAACGAGGGGATGGCGTTCTAAGAATTCATGCACCCCAGCCCTTAATTTTCCAGTTCCTTTGCCGTGAATAATCCACAATACCCCAGAGGCGATCGCTTGGGAAATGGCTTGTTCTAACTCGACTTCAGCATCCGCAACACGCGATCCGCGTAAATCAATGGTATTTTTCTCGGTGCGAATCGGGGGAGTCGGTGGCGATGCGGCGGCGGGTGCAGGAGTGGATGCAGGTTTTGATTTTACAGGCATTTGCGCCTTTTCACCCTCTAGGGATTCGATATCCGCTAGGGATACCGTCATCTTCATTAAGCCAAAGCGCACTCTGAGTTCCCCATCTTCATCCGCAGGGGTCAAAACTTCCGCCGTTTGGTTCAGGCGAGGAATGCGGATGCGATCGCCTACTTGGGGTTGAAAGGCGGGTTTGGCTTTGGGAGGGGGTTTGGGGATGTGACGCTGCTCAATTTCCTTCAGCGCACTGGTGGCTTTTTGGGCGTTTTGAGCGATTTGGGGTCCTTGCTGTAATTTGCGAATCACCTGGGCAATTTCGGCTTTGGCTTGGGCGATCGCCTCTTGTACCGCCTGTTCTTGGGACAGTTTCAATTCCCGTTCTCTCTCCTGCAAGAGTTTGGCTTTACTGGAGACTTCTTGATGCAAACGTTCGGTTTGCTGGAGGAGTTGGTTGGCTTCTTGGGCTTTGGTTTCCTGATCCCGCCGTTGGGCTTCGAGTCCAGAAATTACCTGGTTTACGTCTTCCGAACTGCTTCCGACTAAGGTTTGAGCAAGGGATACCACATCTGATTTTAATCCTAACCGTTCGGCAATAGTTAACGCATTAGATCGACCCGGAATTCCCCAGAGGAGGCGATAGGTAGGGGAAAGGGTGACATCATCAAACTCCACCGAGGCGTTCTCAAATCGTTCATCTTGATATTTCAGCGCCTTGAGTTCGCCATAGTGCGTCGTCGCTACGGTAAGCTGGGCATGATCCGCCAGATATTTGAGGAGTGCGATCGCTAAAGCACTTCCTTCGGCTGGATCAGTTCCCGCGCCAATTTCATCCAGTAAGACTAAGGCGGATGTGGGATGGGGGGTGTCTGGTTCCCTTTCGGCTAAATCCTCGTCTCCCCCATCTGTAGAGACGTTGCATGCAACGTCTCTACAATTTTCTAATTCATCTAAAATCCGACTAATCCGGCGAATATGACCGGAAAACGTGGATAAACTTTGCTCTAAAGACTGTTCATCACCAATATCTGCCAGAATTTGCTCAAACCACGGCAGTTCTACGGGTTCTTTGGCGGGGACAAATAAACCCACTTTTGCCATGAGTGCGGCTAATCCCAATGTTTTTAAGGTAACGGTTTTACCCCCTGTATTCGGACCCGTAATCGCCACAACTTTTATTTGGGGCTGAATCTGGATGGTAATCGGTACAACTGGCGCATCTTCTTCATGCTGATGCTGCCAGACTAACAGAGGATGTCGCAATTGGCGCAGGGTAATCGATTCTCGTTGATTCGGATCAATGAAGCGCGGCGGATTTGCCTGAAGCCAGAGGCTATATCGGGCTTTGGCGGTGGCTAAATCTAACCGAGTGGCGACGGCTAATACTTGTTCTAGATCGGGCTTAACGGCGGCGACTTGTTCAGTTAAGGCGCGGCGCACGGCTTCGGCTTCGGCTTGTTCTCGGCGTTGATAGGTTTTGAGTTGATTCCCCAGCCCAACGATCGCATGGGGTTCGATGTACAGCGTAGCACCTGTACTGGAGGCGTCATGAACGATACCCGAAACCGAGTCTTTCTGGGGGGCTTTCACCGGGAGAACAAAGCGATCGCCCCGTTGGGTGATTAAGGGTTGCTGGAGTGCGCCGCCTTGACGCTGTACAATGTTTTGCAGCGTTTGATAAATGCGATCGCGTAGGGATTTACTCTGTTGGCGAATGTCTGCCAGTTTCGGACTCGCGCGATCGGTGACATCGCCGCGTTCGTCGATACAACGGTGAATTTCTTGTTCTAATTCGGGATAGGTACGGATATCAGCAACAAGTTGGTTGAGAACGGGGATATCCTCTTGATCGTCAATGAGCCGCCGTAAACGCCGGACACCTGCTAGAGTGGTTGCGATCGCCAGTAAATCTTCCCCGGATAATATCCCTTGTCGTTCAGCCCTCTCTAGCGCATCACCAATATCCTGAATCCCCTCAAACGTCCAACCACTGGTTAACTGACATTCCAGGTGATAGACTTCTTTCGTCTGCGCCAATAGATGCAGACTTTCTGCCAAAGTAGCGGGAGGATGGAGATGGCGAGACGCGATCGCGCCTAGTTTGGTGGCGGCGAAGGTTGCCAAGTGTTGGCACAGGCGTTGCCATTCGAGTAGTTCTAACGTTTCAGATTGAATCAAAGCCCAATATTAAAGGTTACCCTATATGTTTATTATTAGACAATTTTCCCGTACCGGGGAGTGAGTTTAACCGTAATATATAGCGCTACGCGCCAGGGAATAGGCAATAGGCAATGGGCAATAGTGAAGAAAAACGCTTACCTTACAAGGGATTGAACGATTTGAATTTTTCTTGATATGTCCTAACTAGAGTACGTAGTGCTATATCTGAGAAATTCTGTGGAGTTGTTCTCTAGTTGGAGGAAATAGTCAATGAGTTCTGCCCAAAGAAGAAGTAATTTATCATACACCCAGTCTACCGTTAACTATGCAGTCGCTTTCCTAGGGATAGATAGGGAGCTATTTATCACCCAGCCTTGTTCTTCCCAGGGGTCAAGCGGAGTAATGGAATAAGAGGATGTCATTTTCTCAAGCTGACGCAAATCCTCAACCTGTACTCCCTGAAAGAGTTTATCTAAGGCGTCGCGATCGGCTGAGGTTAGAGGAACCCTAGGGTATATGTGAGTTTGTGTCTGTCTTACCATAGTTTAATCCTGAATCAATTTCTAAATGGGGATGCTTATTAACAAATATTACAGAAGCTTTACATAAATACATCCGCCATTTTACGGAGATTGTCTGCTCCGGGATTCTGACTAGAGAGGCATTCCATGAATTGCGTCTTTTGTCAATATTTTTATAAACTGTATAAAATTTAACTAAAAGGCTGTTTTAAGATTTATTTGTCGGGTTTGTCACCTTGAATCAAAGCCTGAAATCGATTATCTCCTCGAAAATTATCAAAAGCTGAATCAGTTAGCCTTGGGTTTAAACCCAAGGAACCCAAGCGAAAGTCAGCTAAAGCTGACTAGACCAAGCAAGAATAATGGCACTGACTTCAGCCTTTTGGAATCGCCGGAACTCTTGCTATACCCTAGGTTAGGCACTATCTATCAGCTTTAAGTTAGTACCATTCGGATTAAAAGTTTTAGTCCACTTTAGTGGACTTGAGCTTTTAGCCCGGAGTTTGAACTCCGGGCGGATGTCTTTAAGTCAGTGCTATTCGTGCTAAGTTTGCCTTTGTGGTTTGATGACATCAAAAGGAAAAGTGTCAGGAAAAATTTGCCGCTGGCGACGTTGCTGGATCATCCACCAGAGAAAACGCCCAGCTAGAGGTACAATACCAACGCCAAGGATGACGATGAAAATATCCTTGTTTTCACTAATTAATGTCAGACTGGTTTCCAGTAAGCCTTGCACCTGTTGTAGCCAAATGTAGAGAACCTGGTTAATCATGGGAGGAGTCAAATAATTAAGACGCGCTCCTTAGCATCGCACTCTTTCCCACATTTTATCCGAGGAACTTTAAGTTTGCAGGCGTACTGTTGCCGAGTTTAGCTCGATCAACTACACTCTACCTCAATGGTCTTTAAACGGTAGAGTTATTACAACCCGATAAGCAACCACCGCGCACCCATCCTTTCTCTTCCCAACGATCTAAGGGGGCTACAGCATAGTAAGAACTAATCGTTTCTATTTGATTTACGAACTCACCATCTAAGCCTGAAAAGATTTTATCTAACGCCGCTGTGTCTTTGTGATTTAACGGCATTTTTGAATTTCCCCGATTTCTTGGCATCGTTCTTCCCCTATAATCTCAATCCACTTAGATGTTCTTTTTTTAGTTTATTAAGAAAAAGCAATAATGATCAATTTTTTCTATAGAGATAGCTTATCACTCCTATTGCCATCTTTAGCTCTGATCGGCAACTGATGATGATTCTCGGTGATTGTTGATCCGCTCTAAGCTAAACCAGTAGATATACTTAAGTAAATCTACTCAAAGTTGGTGAGCCGGGAACGGGGAACAGTAAGGATTTGAGGCTAGTTAATCTTCCCCTTAAGAAAATAAGTTGTCATCTTCCCTTTACCTTTAACCTGAATAGTGCCTCGTTCCTCAAACAGATAGTTATCCTGCAACTTTTTATACGTAAACTCAGTAACCTGAATTTTATCCGGAAGCCCTTGGGATTCCATGCGTGAGGCGATATTGACCGTATCTCCCCACAGATCATAACTAAATTTTTTGATGCCAATTACTCCAGCAACAACGGGTCCTGTATTGATACCAATACGAATACTTAAGGTTTGATTATTCTGGCTATTAAACTTGGTAATCACCTGTTGCATATCCAGTGCCATATTAGCAATAGCTTCAGCATGATCGAGGCGGGGAGTGGGGAGTCCCCCTACCACCATATACGCATCCCCAATTGTTTTAATTTTCTCTAAGGCATAATAATCACTTAATTCATCAAACGCCGAAAAAATTCGGTTGAGTAATTCAACAACTTGGGCAGGGGGGAAGCGAGCCGATAATTCGGTAAAGCCCACAATATCAGCAAACAAAACTGTGACTTCCTCAAAATTGTCGGCGATTGTACTTTCGAGTTGTTTCAAGCGTTGAGCAATTACTTTGGGTAAAATATTTAGCAGTAGGCGTTCGGCTTGCTCTTGTTCATAGTGCAGTGCTTCTTGCCATGCTTTACGTACCGTAATATCTTCTACGGTTCCTTCATAGTAAATAAAATTACCGTGCTTATCGCGGACAGCTCTTGCCTTCTCCTCAATCCAGATTTTTGTGCCATTTTTCCGGTACACTTGCGATTCAAAATCCGAAACTGATCCATATTTCTCCAGGATACGGATTAATTCATCGTGACGGTTTGGCTGGACATAAAGCTGACGATTAAGATTAATTAAATTGTTACACAGTTCTTCCGCAGAAGCATAACCATAAATCGTGGCTAATGTGGTATTTGCCGTTAAAAAACGTCCTCCTGGAGTAACTTTAAAGATTCCTTCTACTGAGTTATCAAAACTACTCCGAAATCTCTCTTCGCATTTTTGCAGACTTTTGGCTAGCTGTTTTGTTTTTCTGATCATCACAATCAATAAAGTTACCGTTATTGTACCAGAAACAGCATAAAATAAAATCCGATAAGTTTTAGTTTTTCTTAAAAAAACTTGATAAGAACGCTGATAAATTTCCAGGAGCTGTTCACTTTGTTGCTCCATGGGCAATTCCAGAATTTGCATCATCAGGCTATCCACCTGAGATTCATGGGTCACAATAATTTCGGCATAGAGTAGAGCGGCATCCAGTTCAGAAAGATTCAGAGCAGACGATGCTGGTAATAGATCAGCACGTTGCCGAATTGCTGCCACTTGTCTCTGGATTTTGAGAATTAATTCATCATTGGGAGATAATGTATAAATTAAAATATCGTTCAACAGAGTATTTAATTGATAAATTAAGTCATCAGTGCTTGCTTCCGTTGCCGCTTGACGGGATAGTTCTTGAATCGTATTCGGCAGAGATTTTAAAGATTGATTAAGAATCCTTTCTTGTTCAATGACCTCTTCGATTAAATCCTGCTTGTCTTCAAAGAGAGAGTAATTCTGTTGTAAGGCTAACTTGATTTCTGGATAATAGTCGCTATTGACAAAATCAGGTATATTTTCTAAGTCATGGTGTAAGTCTTCAATCTGATTTAAATTATTAAGAATAGTTTCATGATTATTAAATAAACCCTGTTGAACCTGCAATATATCTGTATTTAATGTTGCGTCAGTCTCCTGAAGCTGGTGTAAATTTGACAGATAGTGATGGTGTTGACTAATATTGATAGCCTGAGCTTTAATGAATAATATAACCCATAAAAAAGTTCCGCCTGCCGCAATTCCTATATTTCGCATAGCGGAAAACTTCATAATTAGCTCAGGTTCAATCGACTTAACAGACCTTACACCTAAACAGGCGACTCAATCGGGATAGATATCCTATCCACTCTTTTCAGGAGGTGAAAGGGATAACAACGACATCCTTTGCAAAACTTTGCGAACGTGATGATCCATCAACCGGATCATTGCTCCAGCTCACATGTTGGCTCGGTTTCGGTTATGTCTGGTTAGATACCTTCCCTCTAGAGTCGGCAAAACCGTTTAAGTTCCTCGTTCCATCTGGATTGATGTCTAGTGCGGCTCTCCAGGGGGGAAAGACAAGGGTCTGTCTGATTCTGCTCAACCTCGATCGCACATTTGTACTGACAGCGACGGAGTAGCCAAAAAAACATTCCCGACGAGAATGGGCTTCTCCGTCACCGTTGAGTGAAGACGTTTTCCTCTCAGCCAGATAATATAGAAACACGCTGCATGGGGATGTAAGTTCTACTTAAAATAACTTCCGGTTCCAATCCAGTCCGGAAGAGTTCCCCGATAGCACAGCGTTAAGTTTTATTGAGAAATTATTAATCGGTTGCGGATTTCTGATTACCTGATGCTAAGGAATTATCGGCAGTTTCTGACCAAGGTTCCCGAGGACAAGCGGTGCGATCGCGCACTAACCGTAGATAGTCTTGCTGGTTTAACGATTCTGGGGGATGAGGTGATTCTCGTCTCTGATGGTTTGGATAGGCAGAAGCCTCTCGATCACCACCCTCTTGATTCTCACCCTGACGCAGGCGGTGGTGAATCATCCTCAAGCGATTCTGACTATTGATCGGTTCTCGCGGTTTGGGTAAATCCGTATTGGGCCAATTGGATAAATCGCTACAGGTGCAAGACTCTGGCGGTGATCCCACATTAAACATAGGAACGGGCATATCACACCGGGAACAGGATTCAACGTCCCACTTTGATGTCAACAACTCAGAAATCGTTTGGCTGGTTCCGGTGAGATAACAATCCCCGCTTTCGGGGGAAAGCAGATATTGCCAGAGTTCCTCAAACTCCTGACTATAGCGATCGCCTGCAATGATTCGCTGCGGTTGCAGCACCTGTTCACCATTGCGGACGACAACTTGTTTACCTACCTGACACCAATAGGCTAGGTAGCGTTTGACTTGCTGTTCAGATGCCATAGAATATATAAGACCTTAGCAGCCAAAGCTGCTTTATTGTTACCGTCTGTATTTCTATGGTAGCGATTCCCGCGATAGCGGTGATCCCAGGGTGCTGAGATTCAGGATATGACCACCCGTAACTAAATACACGGGGTTGGCGATCATACCGAATTGACGCACAACTTGACCGAGGCGATCGCGAAAGGTTCTGCCTAGGGGATAAGCCGGAACTACACCCCAACCCGTTTCTTCAGCCACCAAAATTAGGGTAGCTGAAGTGTGGCTGACAGTCCGCCAGAGGGTGTCTGTGGTATCCTGCCAAATCCCATCCTCTTGATCCAGGCAATTCGCCACCCAGGTTCCCAAGGAGTCAATTAACAGACAGTAATCTGGTTGATCCCACTCCAGAATCGTCTCGACTAATTCTATCGGCGTCCACACCAAAGTCCACTCAGCGGGGCGTCTCTGTTGATGCTTCTCAATTCGGGCAACCCACTCCAAATCGTTGGGATCAACCTGTGCCGTTGCTACATAAACAACCTGCTTATCTGTCTTATCGGCTAATTGTTCTGCCCATTCACTTTTTCCAGAACGGGCTGGACCCGTGACCAGGATAAGCTGACCCATCGATAGTGTGGTTCCCGCGATCGCTTTCATCTGTCGTGATCAAGTTTAATCGACATTGGGCAAAAATTAGCGATTTGCCGAATCTCTTCCCAGATTGGGTAAAAATTGAATAGGTAGGTGATCATGTCCCAAACTTAAACCCTAGGACTGTATCTACTGTAATCAGCGTGATTTTTGCCCAGTGGCATCAAAAACATGAAACCAGAACTGCAACGGATCGAAAGCACTTTATCTCAGTTAGCCCAAGAAGACCAAACCCCATCCACGGCGGTGGCGTCTCCAATCGACTCAACTGGGGATCAGTCTAGCGACTCCGCCAAAGGGAAAGAGCCTTCATTTTCGATTAGTGTGACGCCATTCCCGGCTCAAAAGCAGCAAAGTAAAACCCCAACACTGCCGAAACTCAAATCCGCTAGCTTCAGTGAACATCGCCATAGCGCCAATCCCGCCTTGGCAATGAATCTGCTCAAAGAAATTGAAGAAATTGTCTCGGGTTGGCAGAATCAACTGCATACCATAGTCCGCCAAATTCAAGATATTTATATGGATGGACCAATCGTTGAGGGGTGGTTAGAATCTCATGCCCGTCAACCGGAAGCGGATCACGCAGGAGTACGTCGTGCTGAGGTGGATCGACTCATGGACTATGTAACCCAACCGTGGCATCAATCCCAGGGTGATGCGAATGTCACCTGTGAATCCCCCCGGGCAGGGTATCGCCTTTGTGGATTAGATGCAGATGGTCAGTTTTGGGTGCGTACCTGTCCTGCGGATCAAGTGCCGAGTGTCAGTTTAGCGATCGCACGCTATCAGAAGCTACGACAGCTACTGACTCGCAAAGATGATCTGGAAACGCGCCTCAGTCAGCTTGCCGAAACGTTAGCCGTATTGCACGCGCATCTCGGTAATGATTGAACATTCAACCGAAAGTTGGCAGGTTAGTGAGTCAGGAAGTTATAACATTGATGGAACGTAATGGCACTTATATGGCTGTTTCCCATCTCTTATCCCGTTCAAATTCTTGAATTGGGACTGGCGCTGTAGCCTATCCTACCCGAATAAAGACGCTCAAAACGCTAAACTATGGAATTGAGCATCTAGCCAACGGTTCGTTTAGCCAGTCGAGATGGTATGGTCAAAGTGACAAAATTTGATAATCCTCTCCAGGAATCGGGGGAATGCTACGATTTTCGCTATTGATCACAGTTCCGCCTGCCCCAAGTCGATCCCGTTTTGAATCGTATTCATTTGCGCGTTCAAAATTCTGCCAAAGGTTATCATTCTCACCGATTAAATCTTTTTAAAGTATGACTATTAGTAACTCTAAAGTTCCCGTTTCTGTTCTGATTCCGGCAAAAAACGAAGAAGCTAACCTTCCGGCTTGTCTGGCTAGTGTGGCTAGAGCCGATGAAGTGTTTGTGGTGGATTCCCAAAGTAGCGATCGCTCGATTGAAATTGCCGAAAACGCTGGGGCGAAAGTCGTGCAATTTTATTTCAATGGACGTTGGCCCAAAAAGAAGAACTGGAGTTTAGAGAATCTGCCCTTTCGTAATGAATGGGTACTGATTGTGGATTGTGATGAACGGATTACCCCAGCGCTTTGGGATGAAATCGCCACGGCGGTTCAAGATCCCAACTACGAAGGGTACTATATCAATCGCCGCGTTTATTTCTTAGGCAAGTGGATTCGCCACGGCGGAAAATATCCCGATTGGAATCTGCGCTTATTTAAACATCAAAAAGGTCGCTACGAAAATCTGGGAACTGAAGGAATTCCCAATACAGGAGATAATGAAGTTCACGAACACGTTATCCTGCAAGGGTTAGTTGGTTATCTCAAAGCAGATATGGATCATATCGACTTTCGGGATATTTACCATTGGCTGGAACGACACAATCGGTATTCCAACTGGGAAGCACGGGTTTACCTGAATATGCTCACGGGTCGTGATGAATCTGATACGATTGGTGCGAATTTATTTGGGGATGCGGTACAGCGCAAACGTTTTTTGAGAAAGGTTTGGGTTTGGCTGCCGTTTAAACCTACCTTGCGATTCATTATCTTTTACTTTATCCGGTTGGGCTTTCTGGATGGTAGAGCAGGATATATTTACGGGCGCTTATTGAGTCAATATGAATATCAAATTGGTGTCAAACTCTACGAATTACGCAAGTTTGGTGGTCATCTGAATCCAGAGGTGGAAACGTCCGCCGTTTCATCGGCGAAATCTCCGGCTACTTCCGTGGTTTCTCCTCATCCTTAATCGGCAGCCACATCAAATTGCTGATTAAAATTTGCTGAAAGGAAATAGGCGAAAGGAAACTTTATAAGTCTTCACCGTTAACTTTAATTGCCCCCACCTACTTATCATGAGTTCCACCTCTCAAATAACAACGCTATAAGTATCCATGAGCCGAGACATAGACACCAATATTCCAGATGTAACCGAACCTCCGAGTTTGGATGACACACCATTTGTTGATTTGCGAGATTATGACCAGTCTGATTTTGACCGAGGACGTCCAAGCTGGTTCATTTTACTCTGGTGGTTGGTGCAAGCTGTTACTTTTCCCATAAGTCCACATAATTTTAATGGGTTTCGCCGCTTTATCCTGCGGCTATTTGGTGCCACAATTGGTCAAGGGGTACTCATCCGTCCGACTGCTCGTTTTACCTATCCTTGGAAGGTAGAAATTGGCGACTATAGCTGGATTGGAGATGATGTGGTTTTGTACAGCTTAGAACCGATTCGCATTGGCTGCCATTGTGTGATTTCTCAAGCAAGCTATCTTTGTACCGGAAGTCATGATATTCAAGATGCGGCTTTTAGTCTAAAAACGGCGGGAATTAGTGTTGGCAATGGTGTTTGGATTGCGACCGATTGTTTTATTGGTCCCGGCGTCCAAATTGGGGCGAATGCAGTGATTGGCACCCGCAGTAGTGTGTTTAGTAATATTCCGGCTCAACAGGTTTGTTGGGGGACACCCGCCCGTCCCCGTTATCTGCGGCAAATTCGCTAATTCAATCGATAGGCAAAATAAAAGGACATATCATTTATGTAGAGACGTTGCATGCAACGTCTCTACCATAAGATGCTTACTTAGATTATCTATCCGACCAACTTTCCTCAATCTTATTCAAAACACTATCCACATCTTCACCACCTACATAATCCACAATACCTGTCCAAAACGTACCCGTTCCCACGGCTCCTGGCATCATATCTGAACCATCAAAACGCACAACTTTGGCATTCGATAAAATCTCAGCTTGCCGTTTCGTTACCTGATCCGGATACGCCTCTAAACTCACCTGTTGATGCGGAGAGAGATAACCGCCAAAACCTGCCAAGATTTCATGAGGCTTTGATGTGGCTAAATATTCCATTAACTTTCGCGCCTCTGGAGTATCGTTAAACATGGCAACGATTTCACCAGAGACTAACACAGGCGCATCAATGTCTTGATTCATTGTGGGAAATGGAAAAACATCAACATCCTTGCCCATTACCACATTATCGGGGAAAAACGATGTAATAAAGCTCCCCTGATGATGCATATAGCAACTGGGGGGTTGTTCAAAAAGACCTTTTGGTGAGTCTCCAAAGGGTGTACTCAGCACACCTGTTGTACCCCCAACCACATATTTTGGATTCAGCACAATGGTGCCAAATTTTTCAAAAGCTGCTTCAACAGTGGGATGATTGAAGGGAATTTCATGATTAATCCACTGATCATAAACCTCTGCACCAGCCTGATGCAGCATGATATCTTCTACCCAGTCTGTCCCCACCCAACCTGTAGCACTAGCATTTTCCATACCGATACACCAAGGGACACCCCCATCGGCGACAATCTGGTCAGATAATGCAATCATTTCATCCCATGTTTTCGGGATTTCGTAACCCTTGGCTGTAAATGCTGTTGGGTTATACCAAACTAAGCTTTTGACAAATGCCCGATACCAGATACCATAGATTTGGTCATCAACGCTGGCTAGATTCAACCAATCCTGAGCATAAGCATCGGATAGTTGTGTCATATCCATAAACGAATCAATAGCCACCAGCTTTCCTTCGCGGGCAAAATCAGCCATCAAGCCCGGTTGCGGAAACATGGCAATATCTGGCGCATTTCCTGAATCAACCCGCACGGGTAATAGAGTAGCGAACTCAGCTGTGCCTTCGTAAACAACCTTAATTCCTGTTTCTTCTGTAAATGGTGCTAGGGCTTTTTTGAATTCCTCCTCACCCTTCCCTGTACCAACTCCCATGATGGTCACAGTTGCACTTTGCTCAGACTGATTTTGAGCCGGACTACAAGCGGCTAAAAGTATTGGTAAGCTCAATAGTAAAGTCAGTGTTTGACCAACTTTCGCTCTTAACATTTCTAGTTTCTACCCAAGGGGAATAACGTTAATCCATTGATGCACCCCACTGGTTTATTTTTAACAATTACTATTTATCTTGATGCTGCAAAAATCAACATCAATGTCTGGTGTCATAGCTTTTCCAAGATAACCTTGATTTGGGCGATCGGCAATAGCTGATGACTTATCAATTTTTAATAATGAATTATGAATTTCCTGTTCCCTGTTCCCCGTTCCCCATTCCCCATTCCCTGTTCCCCATTCCCCGTTCCCTGTTGCCTGCTACGGAGATAGGCGTTGTATCATCCAGCTACCCTCTGCTGTACGTTGATAGAGCAACCGATCATGTAACCGACTGGGACGCCCCTGCCAAAACTCAATGGCGACAGGAATTAATCGAAATCCTCCCCAGTGAGGTGGACGGGGTATGGTTTTAGTCTCATACTCTTTTTTAAGCTGTTGTAATCGTTGCTCCAGTACCTCGCGGCTGTCAATCACCTGACTTTGCTCAGATGCCCAAGCCCCCAGTTGAGAGTCTTGGGGACGGCTGTGAAAATAAGCGTCCGATTCCTCAGCCGACACCTGTTCAATCTGTCCCTCAATCCGCACTTGTCGTTCTAGCTGAGTCCACCAAAAGGCGATCGCGCCCCAAGGATTTGCCAATAACTGTTGTCCCTTGCGACTTTTGTAGTTGGTATAGAAGACAAACCCCCGCTCATCGTATCCTTTAAGCAGTACCATTCGCGCCGACGGTTTCCCATCAGATGTTGCCGTCGCCAGAGTCATCGCATTGGGTTCTGGCAACTTCGCGGCTACCGCTTGGTCAAACCATAAGGTAAATTGCTCGAATGGATTCGGATGAGCATCTTTTTTATTTAACTGCTGTAGGCTATACTCTCGGCGCAAATCGGCGATGCTTTTACTCATTTTTGCTCCAGACAAAAGGTTTTAGCATCTCTTGCTAAAATTATCAAGACACTGTAGACTAAAGGACTGACCTAATGCGACAACTGAATTTTCTGCTCATATTTGCTGTGTGTTTAGCGTTGGTTTTATTTAGCTTGCAAAACACTCAGCCTGTGTCGATTCAAATTATTGAAGGTATTGATGTTGAGGCTCCTCTAGCGCTAGAACTAATTATAGCCATGGGACTCGGTTCTGTGTTGGCATGGCTTTTTAGTGTTTGGGCGCAGCTACAGCGACAGCTAGAGTCTTGGAAAGCTGCTCGTCAGATCCGGGCGAAAGAGGAACGCATTGAAGAATTAGAGCAAGACATGGAACGCTACAAGGCAGAAGTCGAAGAACACCAATTACCCGCACTATCGGCATCTGAAACAGTAACAGAAGGTACCATCGTTGAAAGGTGAATAGATTTTGGGGCAATGTGAGAGTGTTAACCGCTTCCAAAAACCTAGTCATATCTGCTCACAAGTAAACAAACCTAGGCAAAACTCAACGGTATAAGTTTCTTCAAGCGCTTGCTTTTAGTGCGTTACTGCTTCCCTGTTGAGGGTTGACCAAAAACTCCCAGTTAGAGATACCATAGTAGGCGTGTCTACTTCTGATAAAGCGCTTGAGCTTGTTATTTAGTTGGTTCCACTGGCTCCATACGTGCTTGCTATCGTTCACCGATAGATAGGCGGTTATGGAGTCTGGTAATTTTTCCCCTAGTCTCATGCCGCGACGAGCAATCGCCAGGGCCGCTGCTTCATCGCTGGCTACCCCGTACATTCGGGCATACTTAACCAGACCAATTAGGCTGGTGTAGGCGGGATTGACTTGTCTTAACTCTATACCGCGATTAGACAGGATGGCGGTTAGTAGCTCGAAAAAGCGGCTGTATGCCCAAGCAGATAGCATTCTGGCGTACTTGCGCCCTTTCTCCCTAAGTTGGTTTTTCTTGCCGGAAAAGTCCAACTCCTCACACACAATCGGGCATTGGTAGAAAATCGCCATATCCAGAAGTAGGAAACAGATATGTCTGATGGCGGCGTCCTGTTTGCCACGGGGTAAACCCATCTGAATCAATATCTGCCCATGGTGCTTGAGATTGCCTTCTTTATCGATGTATGCCCAACCGATTGAACCTGGGTTCAAGTCTATGCCAATACACCCGTACTGAATTGGTCTAGATACCTGTTTGACTGGTGCTGGAGTGAATTGTACCGCTACACACCATCTGCCATCCTTCCGGTAGAAGTGCCAGGTTTTAGCGCCCTGTGCTGGCAATCGGTTAACATTCCGATGAAAATCTCCAATTTTAGATGAGACATATTTGCCGAACTTACCCTCTAGAGAGTAGGGAACCCGAATTTTGATTGTCTGCCCGTCCCATTGGCAAGACTGATTCCCACAGGTTTCAGCGGCGGCTCCTACTATGTAGGCTTGTCCCTTGGGTATAGTAACCCCAATAGGAGCCGCTTTAAGGTACTCGATCTGTAATTGATAGTGGTTGAGTTTGCGCTTTTTGTGGTGCAGTTGGAAGCGTAGGTTCTGCCAGTTAGTATCCCGGTATTGAATAGACACCGAAAGAGGTAGTTGACAGCCTGTCTTACTATTTTGCCAGTTTTTCCTACGGTAAAATTTACGAGCATTCTTTAGCTGGCGTTCTGTCTTTTTGAGCCACTTCTGACAAGATTTGAATTGGGCAGTTAGCACCTTGACGTGGCGCTGACGGTTAGCCGACGCAGCATCTACCGCTCCTTGACTAAAGGCGATCACTCCATTGGCGTGACGCTTGTTTATCCCGTATGTCTGCTGTAAATGTGTATTTCATTGAGACTTGTTGAATTTATTATCCCAGAGGAGATGATTGGCTGTCTCACATACGCAGACATGGAATATAGATGAGTATTCAGCTAGGAACATTTCCAATTGAGTTAAACCCATTGGGTTTAACTCAATTGCTGGGGTGGGAAGTCCTTTGCAGTATGTGATGGTAACCATTGATTCGACCTGTCAACCCTTCTTCTGGTATTGTATACAATGACAGCCAAAAATGTTTCCGACTAAAATACCTACTCATTTTTGAATAGACATGAGTAGGTATGATCGGGGATTATGTTACAGTTTCTAACCCTTCACTTCTCCTTCATTTCGTTTGAGGACATGGTTCGAGGGCATGCATGGTGCGTGAGTTAACTTCCGCATCTCCCCCAGCTTCCCCAGCTTCCCCTGCTTCCCCTGCTCCCCCTGCTTCCCCTGCTTCCCCTGCTCCCCCAGCTTCCCCTGCTCCCCCAGCTTCCCCATCTTCCCCATCTTCCTTGTGTCTATCTGAAGATTGCTGATGAGACAAACACCTGCTACCGAAGCGATCGCGCTATTAATTGACCTAGCCCAACGCGGAGAAATCGATCCCTGGGATGTTCAGGTGATTGAAGTGATCGATCGCTATCTCAGTAGTCTCCCCTGGGGGAATGATGCCCAAATCAATCCCCGTGATACCGATTTGTCCCAATCCGGACAAGCGTTTTTATGGGCGTCAATGCTTGTCTTACTCAAAGCCGACACGCTACAACGTTTAGAGGAACCCGAAGAACCCGAATTCAGCGACATCGAAGCGGAAATCGAACCCACGAATGAACCGCGCTTACCCTTATATTTAGAACGCCATATCCGTCGTCGCACCGCTGCACCCCCTCCCAAAAAGCGCCCTGTCACCCTAAACGAGTTGATCGAGCAATTACAGCAAATGGCAGATCAACTCGAAGCCACCCCCACACCCATCCGCTCAACCCGCCGCCAATCTCTATCACGAGGACAAGCAGCACAAGCTATCACCCAGCTAGCTCACGATGAAAATTTAACCGACATTGCTAAACGCCTAGAACAGTTTATTTCCAGTCATTGGCATGAAATCGCTGCCGGAAAAGATTGGCTGAATCTAGAGCAATTGCTAGAGTGGTGGACGGTATCACCAACAGTATCGACGAATGACAATCGCCCAAGGGCTGTTGATACCACTAAACCCCTAGTCAGCGATCGAGTCGGTGTGTTTTGGGCGCTGCTCCTGTTATCGGCTCAGTCTAAGGTGGAATTATCCCAAGAGGAATTCTACCAAGACTTAAAAATCCGGACACTGGGGTAAATCAATCAGGGGTGTTATCTGGGATTCCGATTGGCAGCTTAATCGGCTGTCCAACACTTGACAGAATGCACCAATACCAGTCGCACGAACCGCATCTTGCCGTTTTGCCTCATGGCTTCGGTCAAGATCAGATACTTATTAAGACGGTATGTAGCCTCCTACGTACTTACCCAGGTCAGTGGTGCATAGTGATTGATTAGGTATCGGTAGTCACTCAAACTTTTGTGAATCTACCCCTTTGTCACCTGATCTCTGTCATTTTTCCCGGTATATAGGATGAGTCTTGACAACGGTTCAACGTCCTTAAGGGCAACCACTGAGCATCAGACTCAATTGACCAACTTGAACATTTGTGGCATAGCTTGAGGAAGATAATTTTATGAAAGCCATGATTCTGGCAGCCGGTAAGGGGACTCGGGTTCGCCCCATTACCTACACCATTCCCAAACCATTGATTCCCATCCTGCAAAAACCTGTAATGGAGTTTTTATTAGAACTTCTAAGGCAGCATGGTTTTGACCAAGTTGTGGTTAACGTCTCTCACTTAGCTCATGAAATTGAAGGCTACTTCCGAGACGGTCAACGATTTGGTGTCGAAATTACCTATTCATTTGAAGGGCGAATTATTGATGGTCAACTGGTGGGAGAAGCCTTGGGGTCTGCGGGTGGAATGCGTAAGATCCAAGACTTTTATCCCTTTTTTGACGACACCTTTGTTGTCCTTTGCGGGGATGCTCTGATTGATCTGGATCTGTCTGCTGCTGTCAAGTGGCATAAAGAAAAAGGCTCTGTGGCTACGATTGTGACCAAACCTGTGCCGCGAGAGCGAGTCTCTAGCTACGGTGTGGTAGTGACTGACGAAAGCGGTCGGATTAAAACGTTCCAGGAAAAACCTTCGGTAGAAGAAGCTCTCAGCACCAATATCAATACGGGCATTTATATTTTTGAACCCGAAGTCTTAGATTATATTCCATCTGGTCAGGAATATGACATCGGCGGCGATTTATTTCCCCAATTAGTGGAAATGGATGCGCCCTTTTATGCTGTATCGATGGATTTCCAGTGGGTGGATATTGGCAAAGTGCCCGACTATTGGCATGCCGTTCGGGGTGTTTTGACGGGAGACATCAAAAATGTCTCGATTCCCGGTAAAGAAGTTGCTCCTGGTGTTTACACTGGATTAAATGTGGCGGTCAATTGGGATAAAGTGGATATCAAAGGACCGGTTTACATTGGCGGCATGACCCATATTGAAGATGGTGCGAAAATTATTGGTCCATCGATGATTGGTCCGAATTGCTGGATCTGTAAAGGTGCAACGGTTGATAACAGCGTTATTTTTGAATATTCCCGCTTGGGTGCAGGCGTTCGCTTAGTCGATAAGCTGGTCTTTGGACGCTACTGTGTTGATAAGACGGGTGCAACAATTGACGTGCAAGCGGCTGCCCTCGATTGGCTGATTACGGATACCCGCCAGACACCTCCATCCCAAGATCCCGAAGAAAAGCAAGCGATTGATGAAATTCTTCTAGGTCAAAATGGTTAGTCCATAACCTCTGAGTTGCTCACCCAACCATCCATGTTGCTGGTTGGGTGGGCAATTCCACCGTATTTAGAGTCGGCTGAATAGGTATTGTGGTGGGGTTAGGGAGCAGGGGGAGCTGGGGGCAACTTCTGGCTAAGAAGACAGATAAGTATAACTACTCAGACTCTTCTGGTAGTTTTGCAGCAACCGTTGGGATTCTGCTAAGGTAATGCAATTGTCTCGTAGAGCTTGTTCGGTGCGACGACGAATGCTTTCAACTAAGTCCTCTGAGTCGTACTGGACATAACTCAATACTTCTGTGACGGTATCTCCTTTAACCAGATGCTCAATTTCATAGCCTCTAGGTGTGAGCCGAATATGGACAGTATTGGTGTTGCCAAACAGGTTGTGTAAATTGCCCATAATTTCTTGGTAAGCTCCGACTAAAAATAAGCTGAGGTAATAGGGTTCTCTGGTTTGAGGATGAGAGGTTGTTCCCGATTTCTCTAGAGCAGTCGATTGAGTTACCTTATCCGTAAACTCCCCGCCACTACCCTGGTTTTCCTGTACTTTCGCTTTTCTTAACGGATGCAGTTCCAGCACGGATTTAACATCCCGTAGGTCGATAAACTGGTTAATTTTGCCGTCACTGTCACAGGTCAAATCGGCTAAGATACCTCGACAGGTGGGTTCCTCATTCAGCCGATGGATGGGCATAATCGGAAAGAGTTGGTTCATTGCCCAGGAATCAGGAACCGATTGAAAGACCGATAAGTTGACATAATAAATCGACGCCATCGTTTTTTCTAAGTCTTCGAGATCACTAGGCACATAGTCCTGAGTTCTAACAATATTGAGAATTTTCTCACAGCACGCCCAGTACAATTGTTCGGCTCTAGCCCGTTGCGTCAAGCTGAGATAACCGAGATTGAAGAGGCTTTTGGCTTCTTCA
Source organism: Coleofasciculus sp. C1-SOL-03 (assembly GCF_040220555.1). Lineage (NCBI taxonomy): Bacteria > Bacillati > Cyanobacteriota > Cyanophyceae > Coleofasciculales > Coleofasciculaceae > Coleofasciculus > Coleofasciculus sp. C1-SOL-03. The sequence continues at coordinate 8,770 of NZ_JAVJUO010000248.1, read as the reverse complement.
TTAAATTGAATAGCGTCGTGGTAAGCTTCTTGGTAATTTTCGACCGTGATATTTTCGTAAGTTTCCCAGAGGTTACGGATAATCAGATGTTCGTTCTGGTGAGCAGGTGCGGGTTCTCCAGAGAGAACATCGCTGGTATTGAGGACATCAAAGATGAGTACGGATTGATGAGAGGCGATCGCACGACCACTTTCACTAATTAACACCGGGGCGGGAATCTGGCGAGCTTCACAGGCTTCCTTCACCTCGGCAACGATATCGTTGGCATAATTCTGCATATTATAGTTTTTCGAGGCGTAGAAGTGGGTTTTAGAGCCGTCGTAGTCAATGGCTAAACCACCACCCACATCCAGGTAATTCATATTAGCGCCCAAGGCATGCAGCTCGACATAGATTTGACTGGCTTCTCGAATGGCGTCTTTAATCACGCTAATCGCAGAGGTTTGAGAACCAATGTGAAAGTGTAATAACTGCAAGGCGTTGAGCAATCCAGCCTCCCGGAGTTGGTTGACACAAGCCAGGATTTCCGGAAGCGTCAGACCAAACTTAGCGCGATCGCCTGTGGATTCTCCCCAACGACCCATTCCTTTGGTACTCAGTTTGGCTCGTACACCGATGATCGGATCAATGCCTAATTTTGCCGAAATGTCAATCACAAGTTGGACTTCTTCGAGTTGCTCAATCACAATAATCGGTTTTTGTCCCAACCGCATCGATAGCAGCGCCGTTTCGATATACTCTCGGTCTTTGTGACCATTACAGATAAGCAGAGCGCCATCAGTTTTTAAGGTGGCTAGGGCAATCATCAGTTCCGGTTTAGAGCCCGCTTCTAAGCCAAACTGATAAGGGTGTCCAACCTGCACCAACTCTTCGACCAGATGTCGGTGCTGATTACACTTGACCGGATAAACCCCCTGGTAACGACCGGGGTAATTATAACGAGCGATCGCCTTGGCAAAACAGGCATTTAACCGCTCAATCCGATCAGCGAGGATATCGGAAAAGCGAATTAATAACGGAAGTTCCAGATTGCGCCCTTTGAGGGCTTGCACTAATTCAAACAGATCCAGGGAACCGCCGCGATCGCCTTTGGGGGAAACCGTCACATGACCAACGGCGTTAATTGAAAAATAGGGTTCTCCCCATTCCTGAATCCGATACAGTTTCTCACTCTCCTCAATCGTCCAACTGGGGCGCGATGATCTGCCATGAGGTAAGCGAGTATGAGCAGGACGATCCGGGTGATGCGATGGCTGCTTTTGCTCACGAATGCTGAGTGTAGATGTTCGCTCTCCTGTCATATCTATTCCGATCACCCTTAAAACTATGCCTTGCGATCGTTAATGCTAACGCATCTCGCTCTTGGCTTTGAGCAGATTTTTGTCTTGGTCTCCCAGAAACCGTGTTAAAATTCCGTCAGCATAGTGGTTTCTCTACTCTCAAGGCGCAAAGCGTCGCGTTTTCAAGTTGATCCTGACTGTAAAGGGCGTCAATGCTCAATTCATCTGACCATTCTTCCGAACAGCACAATTACCTCCAGGTATTACAGCAGCTCGTTAACAGATATCCCTTTGTCTTTTGGGGAACAATCTGGGGCTTTCTCGTCTTGATTGGCACTGTAGCAACGGTTGGTTTACTCGATCCTGGGCGGATTGAGTCGGATAAGTCTGTGCCAAAACCCTTAGTCTCAACAATTTTGGAGTCAACGGCAAAAAAAACGTCCCAATCCGACTCTCCGGTAATCTCCTCGATAGAGGACTCTTCACCACAAGAAGGTTTACCCTTTACCTTGTTTTTGGGTCTAGCCTTTGGTTGTGCCGCCGGTTCTTTGTTAGTCACCCATGCGTTTAGACAATCCACTCAACGCCGTCAACTGATCAAACCGTCTAAATCAAATCGGCGCAAAAAACGGCGACGCCCTGTAAATCAGCGTCAAGTCTCCCCAACCCCCCAATCGGCAGCGAATACACCAGCAATCCAGACGTTGGACTCTCCCCAGCCTGTTGCGTATGATTCAGACACTGAAGTAACCGTCGTACCTGATCAAGAAAAAAATCCCTTAGATCAGGAGGAACAGAGTCTGGCCGAAATGCTGGATTTACGCAAACGTGAGTCTCTAGCGTCGATAATGCGGCGGAGTTTGTCTACAGAGCGAGACATTTCCCTGAGTCAAACTTCTAGTTACTTAAACCATAAGTGATTTCTCTAACTGGCGTTTAAGGTGCTATGACAACGGTACTGAATTTAGAGCCAATTATGACCCTGACACGGGAGCAGTTTTTTCAATTGTGTCAGGCAAATCCAGACTTACAGCTTGAACGTTCATCGAATGGAAAATTGATTATCGTGACGCCTATTGGTGGTGAAGGAGGCACTCAAGAGGCAAATTTGATTATTAAGGTTGGGGTTTGGAACGAGCAAACTCAGTTAGGTTTGGTGTTTAGCTCTCAGACTGTATTTAGTTTACCCAATGTGAATGGTCTTGATGAGCTTTCCGAATTGAAAGGAGAAAACGACCGATTGGTCATACCATAGGTTGATGGCTTGATGTAGAGCGCGTTGTAAACTGAATGATGCAATTATTCTGCGAGCGTAACTAATGATTTGGCTTGTCCCGCAGTTTTCATCAATTACAGTTTAACCACATTTGGCGTATGAACAATTTAGAAAACCCCCAAGATAATCAATGGCATTCTGTAGCCGTTGCAGAAACCTTAGAGCGAGTTCAACTCAATCGCCAACAAGGGTTAAGCCAAGCTGAAGTTCAAGAACGAAAAAATAAATTTGGTTCTAATACCATCGAAGCCAAAGGGGGCAAAAATCCAGTTCTCAAGTTTTTAGAACAATTTAATCAACCGCTCCTTTATATATTGATTCTTGCCGGGATTGTTAAAGCTTTTTTAAATGAATGGACGAATGCTTGGGTGATTTGGGGCGTTGTCTTTATTAATGCTGTTGTCGGCTTTGTCCAAGAAATGAAAGCTGAAAACGCGATCGCGGCCTTATCTTCTTCTGTTCAAACCGATGCAACCGTTCGCCGCGATGGCAATAAAACCACCGTTTATTCAGCCGAATTAGTGCCGGGGGATTTGGTCTTTTTAACCTCTGGTGATAAAGTCCCGGCAGATTTACGCTTAATTGAAGTCAAAAACTTACAAGTGAATGAATCGGCATTAACCGGGGAATCAACGGCAGTCGAAAAAAATGCCGAAGCAGTTGATGCTGATGCCGCCCTAGCGGATCGTAAAAGTATGGCTTATGCGGGCAGTTTTGTCACTGCCGGTCAAGCCCAAGGGGTCGTGATTGCCATTGGGAAAAACACCGAAACTGGGCGTATTTCTCAATTAATGGACAAACAAGCTAATCTGATTACTCCCCTCACCCGTAAATTCGATAAATTTAGCCGCCAACTGCTCTACGTTATTTTAGGCGTTGCCACCTTTACCTTTGTTGTCGGTTTGGGTTATGGAGAAGCCTGGACATCGATGTTTGAAGCGACCATTGCTTTGGCTGTGAGTGCCATTCCCGAAGGTTTACCCGCCGTGGTCACGATTGCCCTAGCCATTGGGGTGTCGCGCATGGCCAATCGTCACGCCATTATCCGTAAATTACCCGCCGTCGAAACCCTGGGAAGCGCTACGGTTATTTGTTCGGACAAAACCGGAACTCTGACAGAAAACCAAATGACGGTGCAAAGCATCTATGCAGGCAATCAACATTATCGCGTGTCGGGAAGCGGTTACACTCCCGAAGGCCAAATTTCCCAAGACGAGAACACGATCGAGGTTGAAAAAATCCCTGTTCTCAAAGATTGTCTGATTGCGGGTTTGCTTTGTAATGACTCCCATGTAGACAAACAGGAAGACACTTGGAAAGTAGTCGGTGACCCCACCGAAGGTGCATTGATTACCGCCGCACGCAAAGCTGGATTTTGGGCGAACGATCTAGAAGAAAAGCAACCCCGCTTAGATACCATTCCCTTTGAATCCGAGCATCAGTATATGGCTACCTTGCACGAAGATAAACAGCAAGGGGAGAAAGTGGTTTATTTAAAAGGGTCGGTCGAAGCGGTGTTGTCTCGGTGCGAGGCGGTTTTAGATGTCGATGCTCGTCCTCAAGCCCTCAACGCCGCGCCAATCCACGAAATTGTCGAAACCATGGCCGCAGAAGGCTTGCGCGTTTTGGCGTTAGCTCGTAAAACCGTTGAGCAAAACGTAATTGAGCCAGAAGATATCAATAGCGGGTTTCAATTTTTGGGCTTGCAGGGCATGATCGATCCGCCTCGTCCCGAAGCGATTAAAGCCGTAGAAGCCTGTAAAAACGCCGGAATCCGCGTCAAAATGATTACGGGGGATCATCAGGTCACAGCGAAGGCGATCGCGCTGCAAATGCGCTTAAAACGTCAAGGAGAGACGATCGCGTTTACGGGTCAAGAACTCTCGGAGATGAACGAAACCGAGTTAGCCAATGCAGTAGAAGATGGGGTTGTGTTTGCTCGCGTCGCTCCCGAACAAAAATTGCGCCTGGTTGAAGCTTTACAATCTAAAGGCGATGTGGTGGCAATGACTGGGGATGGGGTGAATGATGCTCCGGCGCTCAAAAGCGCGGATATTGGCATTGCTATGGGGAAAGCGGGAACCGAAGTGGCTAAAGAAGCGGCGGATATGATTCTCACTGATGATAACTTTGCTTCGATTGAAGCGGCGGTAGAAGAAGGACGCACGGTGTATCGCAACTTAATGAAAGCGATCGCGTTTATTCTACCGGTGAATGGGGGTGAGTCGATGACGATTTTTATTAGTGTATTACTGGCTCGCGCTGAGTTTCTGCCGATTTTATCTTTGCAAGTGCTGTGGCTGAATATGGTGAACTCTATTGCCATGACGGTTCCTTTGGCTTTTGAACCGAAAGCCAATAATGTCATGCAACAACCGCCTTTATCGCCTCATCAACCGTTACTCAATCGCAGTTTAATTAAACGCATTGTGCTAATTTCGCTGTTTAATTGGATTGTGATTTTTGGCGTTTTTGAGTGGATTCGCACGACCACGGGCAATATCGATTTAGCCCGGACGATGGCGATTCAAGCTTTAGTGGCCGGACGGATTTTTTACTTACTCAGTTTGAGTCAAATCGGGCTGACCTTGTGGGGGAAACTGCGCGGTCGCCTCGATCGCGTTGCGTCTGTACCGATGATTTGGGTGGGGATTGGCGTAACGATTGTTTTGCAGGCGATTTTCAGTCAATGGGGCGTGATGAATAACTTGTTTGCCACTTACCCGTTGAATCTGAATCAATGGCTGATTTGTTTGGTTATTGGACTGCCGATTGTAGTGGTGGCCGCGATCGCCAACCGCATTGATCCACCGAATGTCAGTCAGCAGTAGGTTTTTCAGTCATCAGTCATCAGTCATCAGTTTTTTGGGCAATCGACTTTTCGGCAATCACAGGGGCGCTTTTCCCTTTGTCCTTTGAGAGAGGTGGAAGTACTCAGAATTCCTGTCGTGTTGTCAGGAAAGAAGGTTTTGCCTGGGTTTAATTTGGAGGTTAGTTAACTTAATTGAGCCAAACTCCAATCGGGTCTTAAATTTTTCGCTTGACGCAGATAAGGGTGATAAATCTCAGTTTGGCTTACTGGGGTATTAATGTGAATTAGGCATCGGATACAGCGCTCCAGGCTGCCTTCTACATGCATTTGTTGGAGATCGAGTAAGGCTACATTATCCCAATTAGGACGTTCACGAGCGATCGCGGCAGGAAAAATCGTATCCAAATCCCGTGTCGTTGTAAAGATGACACTAATAATTTCCTCGTGGTCAATCTGATTGTGGGTTTCTATCTCATCTAAAAGTTCTGTTACAGCATCTCGAATGGCTGCAACCGTATTTTCTGACACCGTTGTTGCCCCGCGAATCGCTCGAACACGCCACTCCACTGTTGATATCCTCCTAAAACGTTTTGAGTTTTGACCCTTCGCTTCGCTCAAGGGAACCTGGTTTGTAGGGGCGGGTTTAGGGATTTTCGCGCCAGCTATTGATGGTATCGTTTGTACAAAACCCGCCCTGACTAAGTTTTGAGCTTTGATCCTTCACGACCTTCGAGGGCATGGCGCGTTAGTTAACTCTTTTGTTTCCCCTGCACCCTTGCTCTCCTGCTCCTGGAGAAAAACTCCTAAGGTCGATAGAGCCAAAGCGGTTGACCACTGGTTGATAGTTCAAATTCTAACCAATTTATCCCTGCCGATAACCCAGAATTCATCCGACCCGTATTGCCAGGAACCAAACGACTCAAGAGGCGTTTAGGTTCTTCAATCGTCTCACATTTCGTTTTCTCTGGATCAAGACCCACCAGTTCGGCTGCCCAGCGACGGGCATCTTCCTCGGTTCCGAGGCGATCGACAACTCCTAAATCCAAGGCTTGCTGACCTGTGAAAATTCGACCATCGGCAAAGCTTCTCACCGTTTCCACCGCCAAGTTGCGGGCTTCGGCAACGGTTTGCACGAACTGTTGATAACTCGTATCAATCATCTCTTGCAGAATCGTTTTTTCGGAGTCAGTGAGTTCGCGGTCAAATGCCAGAATATCTTTGTAGGGACCCGATTTGACAACCTTGAAGGACACCCCAATCTTGTCTAAAAGGCGTTCGAGATTATTGCCACGCAGGATCACGCCAATACTTCCGGTAATCGTACCGGGGTTGGTCACGATATGTTCAGCCCCCATACCGATGTATACTCCCCCAGAGGCAGAAATATTCCCAAAACTGGCAATAATTTTCACCTTCTCCCGCAGGCGCATCAAGGCGCTGTAGATTTCCTGAGAGTCGCCCACGGTACCGCCAGGACTATCAATTCGCAGCAGTAAGGCAGGGAATTTCTTCTCTTCCACGGTTTTGAGCGCGTCTAGTACCCGTTGGCGAGTATTACCAGCAATCAAACCCGTGACTTCGATGCGAGCAATTTGTTTACGCGATTTAGGCTTAAAGGGCCAGGGCATATCGTTTCAAAAATGAGGGATGTAGACACTCTAGCGGTGTCCCGCCAGGTTAAAGACAACATTAGCTAGGGGTAGAACCGCTATATTACTTTACCAGTTTGCACGATCTCAGGCTTTTTGTCCGAATCGTGTTTTCAGCACAGACCTGTCGAAGGACGAAGGACATAAGGACATAAGGACAAAGGACAATAACCCATGACATTTTTGTATCGTATGCTTAACATAAAGTAAAAATTGAGTACAATCTATGTAAAGAATCATAAAGAACATATAGGGTTAATCCCCAGCGTTGATAATAAACACGATCTCATGCAGCTCAAAATAACCAACCAATCCCCTTTTGCCCCCTTAAAGGGCGCACGCCGTGCGCCCCTACTGTTGATTGCGCCGTTTTTCCTGTGGGGGACGGCGATGGTGGCGATGAAAGGTGTTATTCCTGATACAACTCCCTTATTTATGGCAGGGGTGCGCTTAGTTCCCGCTGGAGTACTGATCCTAATTGCCGCATCGATAATGGGGCGTCCTCAGCCTAAAGGGTGGGTAGCTTGGTTATGGATTAGCCTGTTTGCGTTGATAGATGGTGCTTTATTTCAAGGATTTTTAGCCGAGGGCTTAGTGCGAACCGGGGCTGGCTTGGGTTCGGTGATGATTGATTCTCAGCCTTTAGCTGTAGCCTTACTGTCAGGTTGGCTGTTTGGTGAAATTATTGGTCTGTGGGGTGGCATAGGACTGGCAATTGGTATTGTGGGCATCAGTTTGATTGGGTTGCCCGATGCCTGGATTTTCAGCATTCTGCATGGCAATGTAGCAACTGTGGAATTGAGTTGGCAGCATCTGTTTCAAAATGGGGAATGGCTGATGTTACTGGCGTCCCTGTCGATGGCTGTGGGAACGGTACTGATTGGCTTTATCTGTCGATATGCCGATCCGGTTGTGGCGACAGGTTGGCACATGATCTTAGGCGGATTACCCTTGTTTGCGCTGTCGGGGATGTGGGAATCTCAACAGTGGGTGAACATTGACTTCAATGGCTGGATGGCACTGGCTTACTCAACGATATTTGGCAGTGCGATCGCCTATGGGTTATTCTTCTATTTTGCCTCCAAGGGGAATCTCACCAGTCTCAGTGCATTGACGTTTCTGACTCCTGTGTTTGCTCTGTTATTTGGCAATCTGTTTTTAGGGGAAGTCTTGAGTTCCTTGCAATGGGTAGGTGTCAGTTTGACGTTAGTGAGTATCTACTTGATTAATCAGCGTCAGGAAATTGCTCAAGGATTAACATCATTCCGCCAAGCCTGGACGACTGTCAATCAAACGGTTACCGCCGAACCCTTAACCACAAGCGATCGCCTCATCCGCAGCTTGAAGGCGATGGGGTTAATTGCTTTACCGATCAAACTCCAGGATTCTGAAGTAGAAGGATTACCCCGCTAACCTATTTCAGCTCAAATAGCCATGCCTCTCCCATCAAAATCTTCGATTTGACATGAGAGGCATGGCATTTAATATAGGAGTACGTCACGAGTAAGGATTTGAGCTATCTTGGAGTGAGACTAAAATAGGCAAACTATCATGGCAAACCGCTCGTAAATGTCTACCCACAATTACCCAAAACTAAGCATTTTGGGGAGGTGGGGTGAGCGTGCAGACTCAGCCGTAAAAAAGAGTAACCTACCATCTGGCAAGGTTGGCTACGCTTTTTTGGTCATGACACCCAAGAATGAACGCTAGTTTTTGGCACTGTCGGAACTATCAACGAAAGGCGAGACATCAA
>NZ_JAVJUO010000247.1:0-49180 GCF_040220555.1 Coleofasciculus sp. C1-SOL-03 | reverse complement strand
CTAAAGTGGGGTCATTGTTAACCACAGGTGCAGAAGTAATATCTAACTCAAACCCATCAGTTTGTGTTCCTCCTTGTCCATCCGAGGCTGTCACCAAGATATTCAACGAAGTTTCATCACCTGTATCTGGTGTACCGCTGAATGTACCAGTTTGTGAGTCAAAAGTTAACCAAGAAGGAAGGGCATTTCCATCTGCTAATGTGGCAGAGTAGGTTAAATTATCCCCATCCGCATCAGTAAAGTTATTGGTGATATCTAAACTGAAAGAGTCTTCAGCCTCAACGCTTTGGTCAGCGATGGGCGAGACTAAGGTGGGGTCATTATTTATTATTTCACCGCCACCTGTTGAACCTGAATCGTCAAAGAAAGCCCCTGCTGTTATATCTGGATTCCCCACAAGATGTGTCGGAACTGAACCGCCATTATCCTGCAAAGGTTCGAGTTGGGCATCGAGTATTGTAATCGTGGCAGTTGCGTTATAATCGTTCCAATTATTGGTCAACTTGGGTGGATATTGGACATTCCCACCGTTGTCAATTAATTCCTTACTCGTGTGTTGCTGAATCCCCCAATCGTTTGTGCCATTATCGGCTGTATTCTCATAAAAGATGGTATTCTGAACGCTAACATCGGCATTCTTACCAACCGATACACCGCCACCAACCCAGCTAGCGTTATTGTAAGCAATGGTCGAGTCGATAATTTCGGTGGGACTGTACAATGTTATTCCACCACCTACACTCCCCGATGTATCTCCTGTGGTTTGATTCCCGGAAAACGTGCTGTTAATAATTTTCGCTGGGGCGTCATAGGTCCATAAACCACCGCCCTGATTTGCTGCTGTATTATTTGCAAAAGTTGTGTCACGAACAACTAATCCTTTGTTGAGTCCATTGCTGAGTTGAACAACGGCACCTCCGTTCCCTTTATTTCCGCCATCAGGAAGTGCTAAAACTTCGTTATTTTCAAAGAGGCTACCTTCAATAATTACATTGTCTTGAGTCCCCGTGTAGAGGTAAGCCGCACCGCCTTCACCCCGACCTTTATTGCCTTCAAAAACACTATCGATAATCTGAATTGTGCCAGAGGTTGAATCACTTCCATTACTGGCGCGGTCTGTGTAAATCGCACCACCATAACCTCTCAAGAATGGACGCTGGTTTCCCGTATCGTAAAATGCAGCGGTAGTATCGTTGTTGAGAAACGTGGAGTTTTCAATCGTTAATTTGCCTTGGAGACTATTAATTGCTCCGCCGTTAATCCCTTGGTTGTTGGTAAATTCACTATTGGTGACAGTGATTTCTCTGGGACTGACAAAAGCAATGGCACCAGCGCCGCGTTCATCATTTCCGGCAACGGCTTTATTATTATCAAAGGTGCTGGCATCAACTGTTAATTCGGTTTCCCAGGCGCTATAGATTGCGCCGCCACCGTTATCGGCGACATTGTTCTTAAACTGAACATTATCGACCGTTAATGTGCCTTGATGAGTGATTTCAATAGCGCCACCCCGTTCGGCGGTATACCCGTCGATGAGATTAAGATTTTTTAAGGTCAGGCTGGCGTTGAAATCTTGATTCGAGTTGACATAAAAAATGCGGGATTCTTTGTTCCCGCTAATGGTTAAACCAGGAGCGTCCGCCCCATCAATGGTAATATCTTTCCCTGGGCTAATTTCTAGTTGACCTGTGGTCAGGGTAATCGTGTCTCCGGCGATACTGGAACTGAATTTAATCGTGTCTCCCGATTGGGCTAAAGTCAGTGCTTCTCTTAAAGAACCAGCGCCATTGTCTTGTGTGTTGGTAACAATAAGCTGTTGTGGCATTATTCAATCTCCGAGAATAGTTGGTTAAGTTATGTTTTTGGGCTGTTGTCAGCAACCTTTAAATTAGCGAGTATTGTGCTGTAATATTGCCGGGATTATTATTCTCTATCCAGAGAAGTAAATCGGCTTTATATTCTCGCTATAAGCTGACATATTTACCGAAAGATCTATATCTATTAATAGGGTACTTTTAAAGGTTCATGCCACTGTATTTGTTTGTCTTTAATAAGTCTTTATCAATACTTTTTACAAGCGTCATGAAAGCTTTATAAAGCCAGCGTGGAATAAAGTGATCGGGTGGAGAATGATTGGAATATCTCCGTTGACAGCAAAGGTTTCATTTCCGTGCCTTATTGTAATTGAGCCACCTTGTTCCTTGAAGATGATGAATGTACTCAAACTTTGCCAGACTTCTCAGCAGAAAGCTTTCGCCAATCTAGTTGAGCCTCGATTATGGGCTATGGGCGCACGCCGTGCGCCCCTACAAACGGGACGTTTGAATTTAGTCTAAACTCCAGTAGGGTAATGGTCAGGAAAATTACTCCTGGGCAGCATTCAGTTTGCTCATCCCACAGACATTTTCTGCAAACCTGGTTTTGGCAACGGTTACAGCATAATTATGGGAGATGCCTAATCGCAGACTATCTGCCCAACAAGACATGACATTAGCGAATATACGAATTATCTTAGTCGAACCCGCAGGTGCTTTGAACGTAGGATCAGTTGCCCGGGTGATCAAAAATATGGGGTTGCACCAGTTATGGCTGGTCAATCCTCATTGTAATCCGAGGGCATCAGAAGCGCGGCAGATGGCGGTTCATGGTGTCGATGTTTTAGCATCAGCCCAACAGGTGGCAACGTTACCGGAAGCGTTACAGGGATGTCAACGCGCGATCGCAACCACTGCCCGTACTCGTCATTTGCCGACGACTCTGGAACCGCCACGCTTGGCATTACCCTGGTTATTGGAGGAGAATATCACCTCTGCCCTGATTTTTGGACCCGAAGATCGGGGGTTAAGTAATGATGAACTCAACTATGCCCAGCGATTTGTCTGTATCCCAGCTAATCCAGAGTATCCTTCGTTAAATTTAGCTCAGGCTGTAGCCGTTTGCTGTTATGAACTGTTTCAATTCGCCTCCCCATCTCCCTCATCTCCCCCATCTCCCTCATCTCCCCCACCTTCCTCATCTTCCACCGCTTCCTTAGATGCAATAGAGGCTTACTTCCAACACCTAGAAGCCGTATTATTAAAGATTGGCTACTTACATCCCCACACCGCGACATCCCGCATGGAAAAGTTCAGACGCTTGTATTACCGAGCTATGCTTACCCCAGAGGACGTCGCCATGCTCAGAGGGATTCTCCGTCAGACAGAATGGGCGGTACAATTTATGCCGAGGTCAGAACCGGATGATTCAGAATCCTAGTGGCTGTCTGAGACTATAGACTTTCCGCCGGTAAATTGGCAAAATAGCCAGGTTGAAGAGTAACTGGACTTTGGACAAAACGCTTACAGGCATTACATCTAGGGTAAAAATTCAGAAAGCGGACGCTATATGCAGTGTAAACATCCTATTTGTCCAAAGTCCAAAGAGTAAGGATTTAGACGTTAGTTGTGTTTGGAGGTATTTTCAGTGGCAGTGTCTAGGGGCAATCCGTATAAACCCGATCGCAACGAGTCCAAACCACGAGGAATCTATCGTTCTCGTCGGGCTTCTCGTCAACGTCGCCCTCGACAAACCCAGGATATTAATCCTCCCTCCTCTTCCCCTTCACCACGCCGCCTACGCCCCGTTCAACTGCGTGCGGTTGAGCCTAATTCCTCAAATCAAAATCGCCCCAAACCCATACCCCTAAACCGTTCTAATCGGCATCTCAGTGAACCCTCGATTTACCCAAATCTTAAACTCCCCAAACTACGGACGATTAACGGGATACCCATCAGAGAAACGCCTCTGGGGAATCGGAGTCGAAATTATCGCCCTCCGGCTGCAACCCCCCTATCCCAACCCTTGAATCCACGTCGAGACAATAACTCCCGTCGGCAAACGCGGCGTTCAACGGTTCCCACTCAATCCGAGGCGAAACCGAAGCGTCAATCGCCTCGTTCTCAACCAACTCAGACGAGGAAATCCCGGCGCAGTCGGCGTTCCCAAAAACGGGGGGGGATATGGATTCACATTATCCGCCTCCTAATTCTCGGCGTGGGTATTGGCGCGATCGCAGGCACTCTACTATCAGTATTAGATCCCACTAGCAAAATGTCGATGCGCTCCAGTGAAGCGGCGCAGGAAAACCCTCAAGAAAGCCCGACGAATCAAAATATTACTCCAGCCCTCCCATTGCGCCAAGAAATCTCCCCCCTGAAAGCCCAAGTCCAAACCTTAGTCGCCAAAAATCCTAAATTGCAACCGGGTGTTTTTGTGGTGGATTTGGATACGGGTGCCTACTTAGACTGGGAAAGTCACTCTATCTTTCCCGCCGCCAGCACGATTAAAGTCCCGATTCTAGTGGCATTTTTTCAAGAGGTTGATGCGGGCAAAATTCGCTTAGATGAACCCCTCACCATGGAACCGGAAATGATCGCCAAAGGTTCAGGGGACATGCAATATCAAAAACCTGGGACACAGTATAGCGCCTTGGAAGTGGCAACCAAGATGATCACGATTAGTGATAACACTGCCACCAATATGATTATTCATCGCCTCGGCGGTATCCAAGCTGTTAATCAACGGTTCATCTCCTGGGGATTAACCGCAACGGCAATCAATAACCCCTTACCGGATTTAGAAGGAACGAATACCACCAATGCCAGAGACATGGCAAACTTGCTGTATAAGGTGAATCAAGGGGAATTATTGAGTCTGCGATCGCGCGATCGTTTATTGGATATCATGCAGCGTACAGTAAATAATTCCCTAATTCCTCAAGGATTGGGTGCAGGGGCGACGGTTGCCCATAAAACGGGGGATATTGGTTCAGTGTTAGGAGATGTAGGTATTGTGGATATGCCTACAGGTAAACGGTATCTTATCGTCACCTTGGTGAAACGTTCCCACAATGATGGGAATGCTTCGGAGTTAATTCGCAATCTTTCCCGCACGGTTTATGACTATTTCAATAAACCAACAGCGACACCGACTCTGAACTCGATGCCGATTAGCACGCCTGCTATGGTGGTGAGTGGATTACTGATTGGTTTGCAGGGGACGATTTTGTAATTGTCTTATAGCATTACGAAGTACGGAAAGGACATCAGTTGCTCCCAAGAGGGAACAGGGAACAGGGAACAGAGAACAGGGAACAGTACAGAATGTCCTAACCTGTCAAGGTAGCTGCTATATGTCTTCAACTGAGTATTTTACCAGCGATTGCCTTGCCAATAGTGACGGTAAGAGATGCTATTGGAGATTTGCCCGTATTAGACGCTGGACAGGAATATACTGCACAAACTTATATTTGTGAACCAAAAACTGACTATCAAAGGTTACTACGTCGTGGTAGTAGTAAGCTAGTTAATCACATTGCTCGTCAATTAAGTCCTATACAAATGTCCAGAGCTAAAGTCTTAACAGAAGGGCAAGATGCCAGAGATTTACCGCCAAAACTAGCTCCGAAGAAGCATTACAGTGGCGCTTATGGCAGGCTTTTCTGGGATAAACCTGCTAGAACGATTACTCGATGGGTTTTTCATCCGGGTTCAGGCAGATTTTTTCATCCCACCCAAAATCGAACGATTACGATTCGTGAAGCGGCACGGTTACATTCTTATCCCGATAAATTTCACTTTCTGGGTTCATATACTCAGATGGCTGATCAAATTGGAGAATCAGTACCTCCCTTATTGGCGAAAGCGATCGCTGATTCTATTCTCCAGAGAAATCCTCATCATCATCATCTTACACATAATCAATGGCATTTTTCTTCTTACAGAGAATGCCTTCGTAACTATTGGTTACTCCCTGTAGATTGCAATCCTGTGTAGCCGTGATAGCTTCTCTTAGTCTCTCAACTTCATCATTCGTCAGCATTCAGAGATTCCTCTACTATTTCTAGCAGCTCACTCATCGTTATGCCGAGGGCAGTAGTGATTTGATAGAGAATCCGGACAGATGGACTTTTTAATCCTCTTTCCAGTTGGCTAATATACGTTCTATGCAGATCTGCAACCTCTGCAAGGTACTCCTGTGACCAACCTTTCGCCGTGCGAAAGCGCTTAATCTGAGTACCTAAAAGACGATCTAGTTTTTTGAGTGGCATTAAAGGTAAGTTAATGCCTTGAATACAATAGTGCTACAGACTAAAGTATTCAACCCCATCTCAACTCCTTGTCAATATGATTAACCCCTAGAATACCAGTCGGTGTAACCAAATCATCTGAATCACCCAATCTAAATGTCTATCGTTGGGTAGTCGCTATTTCCAGACAGGTATTCCAACATAAGAATAATACTGCCCCATCTTTTATCAAGTTTCGTAAGTTAGATGTTTTTTTGCCAAATTTATTGACGGCTTTCTTTTGAAAGAGAATGGCTGTTTATTCGGAAAATTCAATCACCACTAACTTTATAGTTATGCAAAATAGAAATGTGAATCTTCTGGGTCAGAAACGATTAGAAGCGATTTCCCTAGTCGCTAGTTACGCGGCGGGTGGCAGTACGGTTTCCGCCGCGCCAACTCCCTGTGCAGAAATCCCCACACAAATTGTTTTAACTGCATCGGATATTTTAATGTACATGTCAATCTGGAAGATTTATTTTCAGGAGGATTTATCCCAAGAGCAACTGATGGAGATGCTAACCGAATTAGGTCTAATAACGGTTGCGGCGACGGGAGCAGCTTATGTCGTCGCCAAAGGCAGTACCGCCCTATTGGATGAGATTATGGACTGGCTGGGAGTAGCAGGATGGGGGGTTTCTGCGGCAATTACGGGTTCCTTGACAGGTATCTGTGGAATAACCTGGACAATGTATTGCGATCGCCGCTATTGTGAACAACATCCTGAAGCTGTCTCCTAGTAAAAGTTTTCCCCAATATACCTCCTTCAAACAATATATCCCGTTCGTAGGGGCGCAAGGCTTGCGCCCTTAATCCAGTTAGCGATCGCAAGGATAAGGCAGCCTTGATAGAATAAGTACTTCAAGCTGTATCGTCCTTGCCCACCTATAACTATTTTGGGGAACTCGCCCAGGTGGGCAAGATGTCAACTTTAAGAAAATGATCGAGAAACTGAACATGGAAAAGAAAAACTTTAAGGCTTTTACCAATCTAAATCCATTCAAAAAGAATGCTATTCAACTGTGCGGTCAAGAATTCGTTGATTCGTTAACAGCAAACGGTATATACGCGAAAGATGATAAATTCTGGATAGAGGTTAACAGAAAATTAAATATTCCAGACAATGCCTACGATCAACGAAAAATTAGAGAGAAAGTGGAGAGGGAACAAGCTTTGGCAGAAGAAATAGCGAGAGAGAAAGCCGAAATGGAAAGATTACTATCCAACAAGAAAAAATTTGACTCTAAAAATAGAAATGACTGGACAATTGTTGTTTTCGAGCTTCTCGAAACAGACGAACATGGAAATAAGTTTGTTGCTGAATGTACGAAAAGTTCAGGAGCTAAACTAACCACTCAGTTATTTGAAACTTCACAAGAAGCTTACAGTAGAGCTTGTAATCTTGTCGATGAAAATGAAAAACAGTCACAAAAATACAGAAGGTTTATAGAGCATTACCAGGTTTTGAAGCCTTTATATCTAATGCTTATATATCTGTCGGGTGGGGATGAACACTATGATTATCTGAAAAGTCGCCCAAAAAAACGCGGCATAGAAAATTTTATCGGTGTCAGTTTTTACAATGGATTTGACTATGATATAATTGCTCAGTTAGAAAAAGAAGGACTCCTAGAACGTTCAACCACTGGCGATAGCCTTATCCTGTTTAAAAAAGGTATGCAAGTTGCAAGAGATATGCTAAAAACAATTAATATTGATGGAGTAGAAAGGTTACTCGAACAGAGAAACTATCATGAAGACTACATTAATTACAAAAGTCAATCAGAAGAAGAGTAGAGACGTTGCATGCAACGTCTCTACAGGATTTTTAGGGCATTCTCAACCGTTTCATTTCTCACCCCTTCAAAAATTCAGCCTTATCGGTTTTTTCCCAAGGTAATTCTAGATCCATCCTGCCCACATGACCATAAGCCGCCAACTTTTGATAAAATCCGCCCTTAGTCAACGACGGCAGAAATCTTAAATTAAAGTGGCGAATAATTCCCGCCAGACGAAAATCAAAATTATCCTTTAAACGAGCAATAATTTCCTGTTCATCAACTTTACCTGTGCCAAAGGTTTCCACTTCAACACTCACCGGTCGAGAAAGTCCAATCGTATAACTTAATTGCACCTCACATTCATCGGCTAAATTTGCCGCCACCACATTTTTCGCCGCATATCGCGCAGCATACGCGCCGATTCTATCAATCCGAATTGGATCTTTTCCACTTAATGCCGCACCACTATGTTTAGAATATTCCCCATAGGTATCGATCGCGTTCTTGCGTCCCGTCAATCCGGAATGCAGTGAGGGTCCGCCGCCAATCACCAAACCATCGGGATTCACGAAGATGCGACTGTTTTCATCCGGGTGAATCGCTTCGTCGTTTAACGCAGGCTGAATCACCGCCTCCTGAATATCATGGCGCAGTTGCTGGAGATTAGGTTTTGTCTCACTATTTTGACTAGCAATAATCGTCAGGCTATGAATGCGAGTCGGTTGACGATTTTTATATTCAACCCCAACCTGGGTTTTGCCATCGGGGGCGAGATAGGGAAGTATTTTATCGCGTCGGGCAATATCTAATTGTCGTGCTAGTTTGTGGGCGAACCATATCGGTAAAGGCATTAAGGCTGGAGTTTGATTACAAGCAAATCCAAAGACAGTAACTTGATTCTTAACCGGGATTTCCTCTATTTCGGCATCCGATAGCTTTTTCTCATCAAAATTATGGATTTTATCGGGTGGTAATTCTTCCAAGCTGGTTAAAATACTACAGGTTTTGCTATTAAAATCTGGTCGGTCATATCCCACTTCAGCAATAACTTTTCGGGCAATATTAGTGAAATCAACATTGGCATTGGGTTCAAATCGGGCAGCAAGGAAGACAATTCCGGTAGATACGGCGCATTCGGTAATCACCCTAGCATAAGGGTCTTGCTGCAATAAACGGTCTACAATAGCATCACTGATGCGATCGCACAGTTTATCCGGATGTCCTGGGGTCACGGATTCGGATGTGAACATGAAGTTTTTTTTCATATTCTTTCTCCTAGGAATATAGGGAACAGGGAGATGGAGGAGCAGGGGGAGCAGGGGAAGCAAAGGGAGCAAACAAATGACCAATGACCAATGACCAATGACCAATGACCAATGACCAATGACAAATTAAGCCTCCTGCTGTGACATTTTGAGATCAAAACTTTGCTTCTTGGTGCTTTCATTCACCACGAAAGGTACTAAAGCACTACTCCCAATCACCAGACAGTCAAGAACATCCACTGGCGCCAGATTTAACAACGTTCTTAACCCTGGAACCATTGTCGGCAAAAGTTGAATCGCAAAGGAACCAATAATTGCCCCATCCATGTAAGGATTATGTGGCAAGGGATCTTGATCAAAATCAAAAATACTATGGCTTTCGGATCGACAACTTAGGGTGTGTAAAATTTGTGCCAGGGTTAGACTCATAAAAATAATTGTACTTGCCCGTTGCCCCATACCATATCTTAAAAGACCATAACTATAAGCCGTCATCGCACTCAGGGAAATTGCCGCCGATTCCGAGGCAATTCGGGCAAAATCTGATTCCTTGATAATCGGTTCTTCTGGATCACGAGGGGGTGATTCCAAGACATCCGGTTCTGGCGGTTCCAATGCCAAGGCAAGTCCAGGAAAAATATCACTGACTAAATTTAACCACAACAGTTGCATGGCAGTCAGGGGTTCTCCCAATCCCATCGCCGTCGCCATCGTCGTCACCATAATCTCACTCAGGTTGGTGGAGAGGAGAAAACGCACGGCTTTTCTAATATTGTTGTAGATCGTGCGTCCCTGACTCACGGCATTAATTAGGGTTTGTAGGTTGTCATCCTCAATCACCACATCCGCAACTTCGTGAACCACTTCACCGCCGCCGGAACCCATGGCGACTCCCACATTCGCCGCCTTTAATGCGGGAGTATCGTTAATTCCATCTCCTGTCATCGCCACAACCTGTCCCGATGCTTGTAAGGCTTGGACAATTTGCAATTTATCGGCTGGACTAATTCGGGCAAAGACATCGACTTTATCAAATAAAGCTTGCATCTTTTCGGGGTCAAAATGAGCAAGATCCGAGGAATCCAGGATTTCTAATTGCTGATCGCGACTCAGATTTAAGGTTTTGGCGATCGCATAAGCGGTGGGACTTTGATCCCCGGTAATCATCACGGTATTCATTCCCGCTTGATGGAACCCTTCCATTAACTGGGGGACTCCTTCGCGGATCGGATCTGCCATTCCCGTAAGTCCCAACCAAATTAGGTCAGTTTCTGCGTCTTCGTCGGGATTTTCTATCGTGGTGTACGCCACTCCTAACACTCGTAGCGCCTTACCCGCCATGCGTTCATTTTCCAGTTCTAATGCTTGTTTATCCTCATCACTCAAGGGGAGAATTTCCCCATTTTTCATCCGAGACTTGCAGCGTTCTAAGACTTCAGCCGGACTCCCTTTCACGGCGACAAATTTGTGAGATTCATCGGTTTTGTGAACCGTACTCATCAGATTCCGCCCTTCACTGCGGGGATTCATGGTGACTAAAGGATAGTCCTGTCGCCGTGCGATCGCATCAATCCCAAATTGAATTGCCATATAAATCAGGGCGTTTTCTGTAGCAGATCCATTAACCTCATAGTCACCGTTTTCAGTTCGATTTACCTCACTTTCACTACAGAGTACTGATACCTGAATCAGTTTGAACAGTTCTGGATAATCTTGGGGATTAATCGGTTGATTATCTTCCGTGACAAAGTGATCTTCAGATCGGGTAATAATCCCCATCGCCGTATGCACTTCTGCCACGATCATCTTATTCTGGGTAATGGTGCCGGTTTTATCTAAACAAACCGTTTGCACTGAACCCAATGCCTCAACTGCATCCAAACCCCGAATCAGGATGTTATGCTCTCTCATATCCTGAATTCCCAATGCCAATGTTGTGGTGGCGATTGTCGGAAGTCCCTCGGGAACAGACGCTACGGCTAGGGATATGGAGGTTTTCAGCATCGGTAATAAACCATACCCTCGCAGCAACCCTAAACCAAATACCAGGGTACAAATTCCTCCCCCTAGCATCACCAGTTGAGATCCCACCTCATCTAGTTGTTTTTGCAGAGGAGTTTCCGTTGCTGTGGTTTCACCCACCATTTGCTGAATTTTGCCGATTTCGGTAAATTTCCCCGTGGCGACAACCACCGCTAATCCATTCCCGGCGGTGATAAATGTGCCTTTGTACGCCATATTTTCCCGTTCAGCCAGGGGAATGTCTTGACTTTCTAGCGCTTTTATGGTTTTGTGAACGGGCAGACTTTCACCCGTTAAAGCCGACTCATCAATTTGCAAATTATCTGATTCAATTAATCGGGCATCAGCCGCGACATAATTACTGGCTTGTAGGACTAAAATATCACCGGGAACGAGAGTATCCGCATTAATCTCTTGCTGTTTATCCTCTCGCATCACCCAGGCGGATAAGTCGTGATCGCCCTTGAGAGAACGAATGATTTTTTCCGACTGACTTTCTGTAGTGTAGCCAATCGCCGCATTCACGCCAATCACACCCACAATCGCCAACATATCGGCAAATCCGCCCGTCAACAGCGAAATACCGGCGGCTGCACCGAGTAAGGCGACAGGTAAGGAGTTAAACTGTTCACTTAAGATTTCCCAATCCGAACGAGACTCGGATTCGGCTAGGGTGTTTGTGCCATAATTGTTCAGGTTTTCTTCTGCTTGATCTGGCGATAATCCGGACTCTTTTGAGGTATTCCACGTTTCTAATACCGCCTCAACGTCCATCAAATGCCAGTCTTTGGTTGGTTGATCTTCACTCGGTTCAACCGCTGATTTTGTCTCAGATTTGGCTTTGGATTGAGGGGGTTTTGATTCATATTTCGGTTTTTTGTCATACTCTAATACCACGTCTTCAATCAGTGAGGCGATTTGATTGTGACGTTGATCAGAATTAAATAAAACCAGAAGATTTCCGGTTAGGGCGCTAGCCGAAACCTGCTGAATTTCTTCCCGATCTGAGAGTTGTCGTTCTAGGTATTTCTTCAGGGATGGCGAACGGTAAAGGGCATTAACTTTATATCTTGCCCTTCCCTTGACGCGAGTATGAATGGCTTGAATGTGGTTGGTCATTGGTCATTGGTCATTGGTCATTGGTCATTGGTCATTGGTCATTGGTCATTTGTCATTCGTTATATCATGTCCGGTCAAACACCCCTCATAAAAATTTATCCGTGTCTGGAGCGTCTGTCCTAATTATGGGTAATCGTTAGGACATGATATCATTCGTCATTTGGTCAGGGCGGGTTTTGCAGCCACTCTAAGGAAAACCATCAATATTAGTCCCTAAACCCGCCCCTACACACAGATACACCATGGTACGTTTCTACCATGACTGTTCTCATCTCCCTCATCTTCCCCATCTCCCTCATCTTCCCCAGCTTCCCCATCTACCCCAGCTTCCCCATCTACCCCAGCTCTCTACCCGCCCCTACATTTTTATGCTTCATCCGCCATCATCCTAGCTTTCTCCTTTCCTGGAGGTAATGGCGATTTATCTCGATCATGGAGTTTCACAAAGCTATCAAAGGAATACCAAGCAAACGTAATCCAAGGAACGTCATCTAGTTGTAATCCTTTGGTCAGTAATTGTCGCACCGCCAACGCGCCAAATCCTATGGATAAAAACACCTGTAAATCGGCTACCCCATTGGTTAACCGTTTCACTTGTTCATTGAGGTCATCCATTGAATCCATGACCTCAGTAAATGCTTGGGCTTTTGTATGAGGAACATAAGTGGGTTCGGCTTTCCCATTGGCTTCCGCTTGCTGTTGTTCCCCTAAATCCGCCTGAATCTCCGCCATTGCATCATCGAGGCGTTCTCTGGCTTGGGCTACGGCTTCCTGACAGCGTTGGGAAAAAGCAATGCTTTCTTTAAGTGCAGCTTTAGCTAACGGCTGTTCCAGTATCGCGGCGGCGGGAAGTACAATTGGTGCGAGTGCGATCGCACTGAGTCCTTCTATCGTTAATGTCTCTGTTGCGTCTTGAGTCTCATAGTCTGACGCCATGATCAAGCCTCCTCTGGTTTACCCACAGAGGAACTGTAATTCAATTCATTTTTGAATTCATCACTCTTTAGATTTAGATTTAGATTAGAAAAGATTTCCGGACAAACCTATGTTAACTAGATCACAAACTTGCTTGAGCAAGACGAGGATGTTCATGGTTCATCGTTGATGGTTGATGGCGATGAACGATGAACCTTCAACTATCAACCCTGACAATTATTGGAAGTTATAGCCGACTCCCAACAACAATCCCACAGCCGGGTTGTCAAACAGCGAGATATTTAAGGAAGCCGTTGCTGTTACTTGAGTCGTCAACGGTACATCCACACCTCCAGTAGCCAGCAAATCCACTGAACTGTCATCCCCTGTCGAGATAGCTATCCCACCTCCAACATAAGGAGATACTCTAGCGCCCACGTCTTCAGTTACATCCACAGTCACGTCGGTGACGCCAGGGGTAAAGTCTAGGGTGACAGGTAGCAGAATCGTCGGATCATCTTCGATTAAAATTGAGGGACGAACCGATACATTGCTGGTTAAGCCAATTTTGCTGAAGACAGCGAAGCTTCCTTCACCCAGCGCCGTATCACCATCTCCCACTCCGATATTACCGCCAATTCCGATATAGCTGGAACCTGAACGAGTTGCTCTACCTGGCGATACCTCTGTTGTATCAATGTCCAGGGGTTCCGTTGGAGCATCCGGTGGAGGTACGGTTTGTTGAGCCAGGTTTTGTGGGGGAGTCGCGGAGAGTCTGTTTCCTGTGTCGGGAGTTGGGTTGAGTTCTAAAGGATTGGTAGGGAACTTCCTTTCATCGAAAGAAATTGCACTCCCAGGACGTTTTAAACTCTCCGCACTGGTGGAAACATTTTGCCACGGATAAGGTGAATCCATTCCCTGGTGAGGAGAGGATTCCGCCGTTTGTGCTCGAACTGACAATATACTCGACACTATCATCAACGCGACAGTAGTTACCAAAGAACAAGTTTGTCTGAAAGCGAAACTATTCACACGTATACCTTCTGAGTAAAGAAATCATTTAAAAACGTGCTATTAAGGCTTCCGGGTATCCTTAGCTACCAAATTTGGAAGAAAATGGCACGATTCGCTAGATTTAGCTAAAAGAAGCTTACCTGTGATCAGTTTGTTTGACTTCTACCCAGAGAAAAACATAATATCTACCTTAAGGTAGAGGGTAAATCAGGAAAATGTACCCTTGCTCCCCCAGCTTCCCCAGCTTCCCCGGCTTCCCCGGCTTCCCCTACTCCCCCTCACCACACCACTTATTCAGCAGCCCCTAAGTAATTGGGGAACAGGGAACAGCAAAGAATTTAAAATTCAACATTCAATCATGTTTCTACCTTAAGTTGAATTGCCTATTTCGCTGCATTCAGTTAACAATGCCAGTGAGGGACGCTCAAGGGAAACGAATTATTATGGATATTAGTACAGTTTGGGAAGACTTAGCTTGGCAACAAGGTGGTAAGATTGTTTATTTAATTCTAGATGGGGTGGGCGGATTGTCTGATCCAGATAAAGGTGGGACAGAATTGCAAGTCGCCCAGACGCCGAATTTAGACCAATTGGCAAAAGAATCGAGTTGTGGTCTATTGGAAATTGTTGGTCCGGGAATTACACCGGGTAGTGGTCCGGGTCATTTGTCTTTATTTGGTTATGATCCCCTGAAATACAATGTGGGTCGCGGTGTTTTATCGGCATTGGGAATCGAGTTTGACCTGAAGGAAAATGATATCGCCGCGCGGGTGAATTTTGCCACGATTGATAAACAGGGTAATGTTGCCGATAGACGGGCGGGTCGAATTGCCACGGATGTGAATCGTCGTCTCTGTGAAAAGATTCGAGACAAGGTTAGCTTGGATTTTGAAGGGGACTATTTCTTTGAAACCGTCAGCGAACACCGGGCGGTATTTGTGTTGCGGGGTCAGGGATTAGGGGGAAATTTACCGGATACTGATCCGCAAACCACAGGCGTTCCCGCTAAAGATCCGACACCTGAATCAGAGGACTCCCAGAAAACCGCCGAGTTAGTGCGATCGTTTATTGATCAGGTACAGCAGGTTTTAGCCGATGAAGACCAAGCTACTGGGATTTTAATGCGCGGGTTTGAACGCTATCAACCCTTGCCAGCCATCCGCGATCGCTTTAAACTTGATGGGATTTGTGTGGCTGATTATCCCATGTATCGCGGCGTGAGTCGCTTAATCGGCATGGATGTTGTCCCGCGTCCCGGTGGCATGAAACAACGGTTTCAAGCGCTACAAGAGGTTTATGGGGAGAAATACGACTTTTATTTCCTTCATGTTAAGCATTCCGATAGTAAGGGAGAAGATAGTAACTTCGAGGGTAAGGTAAAGGTCATTGAAGAAGTGGATCAGCTTTTGCCCTTAGTTACTGGACTCAATCCCGATGTGTTAGTCGTAAGTGCGGATCATTCCACCCCGGCGGTAATGGGACAACATAGTTGGCATCCTGTCCCCGTGATGATTCATGGGAAATATGCCCAAGTGGATGATGTCGCGACATTTGATGAATATGCTTGTGGGCGGGGGATGTTAGGATTGCGTCCTGGAGTGCAGTTGATCGGGTTAGCTTTAGCACATGCGGGACGATTACGCAAGTATGGAGCATGATTAATTGGACTCGTAGGGGCGCACCGACGTGCGCCCTTGGCTCTCGTGATTCTCAACAGGATAGAGACTGAAGATAAATTTCATAAAAACGGAGATGGAAAATTTATAGGTGTGGATATCCAATCCGCTATCCGCTAGCATAAATCCTTTCTCCGCCCAGATTGTAGAGACGTTGCATGCAACGTCTCTACAATGTTTGTGTTGGTGAACACGATCCTCAAGAATCAAAGGCTTTCTTTTGACCCGAATGGGTCACTAATTCATCTTGATTCGATGCCTCACGCTGTACCAATTCCGGATGTCCCATCCCCGATGTCATCGCATAACGTTGGGCTAACAATCGTAACCATAGTCCTGGGTAACGCGGCTCAATCCACGGTTGTAACCGATGAATCAGATCAGGGAACCATCCTTTGAGGAATCCACTCACTACAGCATGTCGAGTAAACGTGAAATAGCTACCGATCCAACGGAAGAAATCCTTTGCCCCCGCCATGTCCCAAATCCAAAAAATCAGGGCAGGATTCCGTCTAGCGGCTTTTAATGCCAGTCGGTTGAAGGTTAACCAATCAAAACGGTCTTTAATAAAGGTATCAGCCACCTCTAGCGGTTCATCCGCTAAAAGCCCAAAGAAGGTATTCAGCATCGCGTTAATCCGTTGGGGAGGCAAATGACGCCCGGTAGGTACCATCATGCCTTTGGAAAAAAGCCAGGTGACCGAAATATTGCTTTGATGAGCGCGAATTTGGTTTAAATCCTTGGCACTCAAGAGATTATGCCGCAAGGCGTTATCTAATAAGTCGGTCAAGCGATCCAAATTCCGCACCAGGGAACCAAACCCCGTAAATACCAGCGGTGATTGCAGCGAAGCCGCATCCCCAATGGCAACCAGCCGATCAAATGCCACCGTGCGATCGCGACTGTCTAGGCTAAAATGTCCGGGAATATAGCCGAATGTGGGTTTCTTCCACACCAATTTTTCCATGTCGCAGCGGCGGTACTCTGGCAGAATTGTAAAAAAGTCTTCATACATTTCTAATAAAGAGCCAGGGTTTTCAGGATGTACCTGATGGTAATGGAACAAATAGATCGTCAGTTCCTCCTCCGCCCCCGGAAACAGTTCCCAAATCAACTGCCGTCCCCGGGAGATGTCGCCGTGGCTATTGAGAACATCTCCATAGTTAGAATCCCACACCCCTGGCTCAAACCCACTGGCAATCACTGCACCGACGGTGGGGCAGACGCTATCAAACGCCCTGCCCCCATTCAGTTGCCAAGCGATGGGAGAGGCGGTACCCATAGCATCGACTAAAAGCCGCCCTCTGACTTGTTGAGAGGTTTGGCTGGGCAAATGCTGTAGACTGACGACAACTTCCTCTGGCGTGATCTCCGCCCGGATAAACTCCGTCTCATCCCAGATGTCGCCGCCAGCTTTTTGTAACTTTTCTCCACAGAGTTGTAACAATTTCTCTGAATCAATTGCCACATTCAGCACTGTTGGTGTATGTAATACAGGTGCTTTTAGATGAGGAGGATTATTGCCATCGAAGAATTTGTTGAAGCCATCGATATATTCTCTAGCGATCATGGCTTCAAACTCATCCAGCGTAAATAACCCCAAGTCGATGAGACTCTGAAACTCAGCCCGGGAAATATTCCACTCTCGGTTCATGCGCCCAAAGGGTAACCGTTCTACCAGTAGGACTCGATACCCCCGTTGTGCCATCACAGCGGCGTGAATGACTCCCAGGGCGCCACCGATATAAATCAGATCATAGGTGGACTTTGAGCGGCTGCTTCCTAGAAGCTGTGTCGGTTCCTCGGTTGTCTTAAATAAAACCTGTTTAGGCTGCTGCGGATGCCGCACCCCTTCGCGCCATCGTTTCTCCCACCAATAGACGCGGTTGAGGTCATATTCCCCTTTGGGCATTTTTTGGAAGAAATGAACCGTCTGGGGATAATAGGGCGCTAATGCTTCAAAGATAGACTGTTGCGATAAATCCACCTCTGGGGGTTCAGGATAGCGATAGGGAAACTGATCGCGTAAATCCGCCGTCAGCTTCCGCAGCAATTGCCGTTCTCCCGTGATCGCGCGATCGCCACCGCGAAAGGCTTTCAAGTAGGTGGTTCGCTGCACCGACCACACAAAAATGGAGATTTCCGGAATCGGGACGCAAATCGGTGTAGATGAATTGGCTGAAGGCGCATGTTCAATTTGTACCAGGATACCATCCGGGGTTATCGTTTTCTTCCCCAGCTCAAAGTGCCAGTCCTGCTGCAACCAAGCGCGAACAGCGTCGGTATCGGGGTTCGGTATTTCTACGTAGAGAAGTTCTTTCATCGGAGTGATCTGATTCGCTGAGGAATTACGCAAGATGACGGAGGTGACTTGAAGCAAAATACGCTACACTTCCGGGTACTGATTGATTTAATATTAGTAAAAAAAGTTTACACACTTCTCATTGTCAGTCAATTAGGGTGCTTTTGTTAACTCGCCATGAATTATCCCATCCCAGTTAGTCCGCAAGAAATGGCGGCTCTCCGTCAAAAACCAGTGAATGAAGAATTAGTGGCAGCGGCAATAGCCGGTGTCATTCAGATTGCCCGTTCTCAGGGACAGTCCCTAGACGAGCTGACCGCCGAAGTGCTAGCGGAAGATAGTGTCTTAGATCAGGCACAACGACGCTGGCTTAGTGATATTGTCGCCCAAGCCTGGAACATTCTGCCATCCGCAGAGGCGGTGGGGAGTATCTCGGTGTCTTGAGGATGTCAAGCGGTGTCGATCATCGCTTGACCTCAGGTTGCGATCGCGTCATTATTGTAATTCTAGTGTTGACGGCTGGCTGGTGGCTGATGACTGGTGGCTGTTGACAGTTGGTTAGTGGGTATTTGCCACCAATTTTGTCACGGTTCGTAGTCAGGGATGCGAGCCTAGAGTTTGTTGGGTTTCCTACGTCAACCCAACCGACAACATGACAATACTACAATAACGACACTCACCACTTTACGTTCATTGTACCGACTACTTTGACCATGATTTCTCAGCCACAAGCCAGAGAACTGATTCGCCTCGCCACCTTAGCACCATCGGGACATAATACTCAACCCTGGAAATTTTCTATTGATGCCACTATTATCCGTATCTACCCGGACTATTCTCGTCGTTTACCCATAGTAGATCCCGATAACCATGCGCTGTTTATCAGTCTAGGTTGTGCCTTAGAAAATCTGTTAATTGCCGCACAGCATAGCGGTTTCAACGGCGATGTTGAGTATTTTCCTGATCAGGACTGTTTGCTGGTTCATTTACACCCGAATTCCCATCCGGCGGATACAGCCCTGTTCCACGCTATTCCTAAACGTCAATCCACTCGTTGCGCTTATGATAGTCGGGAAATCCCAGTGACAGATTTACAAGAAGAGGAAGCACAACCCCTATTACTACTACGGATTGGTTATGCTCAAGCCATGCCCACTTCGCCACGTCGCCCCCTGGAAGAAGTGCTGATAGATGGGGGTTGAGTCGGATGGCACGGTGTAGAAGGCAGATGGTAGAAGGGCTTCAAGGAAAAATTACGCACGGGATAAAGGGGATTCCTGAAGCAGATTTGGTATCCCACTATCCGGACGGTTATGAAGGATAAAGGTAGATCCCAATAGTACACCATATCAATAATGGCGACATCCTTCTTGTAGTGCAAGCATCTTGCTCGCTACTAATACCTAATTTAAAGGCATGACCGCTTATCCTCCAGGTTTGGTCAACGAATTTTCCTTTATCCAGTGAAATATATCTTAATTAAAGATTTAATAAAAAATTAGCAATTGAGTGAATTCTCTGATGGCTTCAGGAACTGACTAAGCTAGGATGAGATTAATCTGGTTAACCCCAATGCTATGTTTAAAGTCCGTACTCTGATTAAATTCCTGATCATTTTTTTACTGACGGTCTTTATTTTAACCTTTAATTGCCTTCATTATTGGATGTTCGGTGTCTTCAATATTCTCGGTCAAGACTCTCTAGCAGGCAATCAGTACAATTACGGTGAGGTATTGCAGAAAGCGGTCTATTTTTATGATGTGCAGCGCTCCGGAAAACTGCCTGCCAATAATCGGGTGGAATGGCGGGGAGATTCAGCGTTAACCGATGGTGCGGATAATGGGATTGACTTAACCGGAGGCTGGTATGATGCCGGGGATCATCTCAAATTTGGCTTTCCCATGGCAGCTTCAACCACACTTCTGGCTTGGGGTGTTATTGAATATGAAGACGCTTATAAACAAAGTGGTCAATATAACGCCATGCTGGATAATTTGCGCTGGGTTAATGACTATTTTATTAAAGCACATCCTGCGCCAACGGTATTGTGGGGTCAGGTGGGTAAAGGCAGTTTAGATCATGGCTGGTGGGGGGCGGCGGAAGTGATGCCGATGGAGCGTCCTTCCTATAAAATTGATGCCACTTGTCCGGGTTCGGATTTAGCTGGGGAAACGGCTGCGGCGATGGCAGCTTCAGCTATTGTTTTTCAATCAACTGATGCGAATTATGCCCAAAAATTGCTCAAACATGCCCAGGAACTCTACGATTTTGCTGAGGAATATCCGGGTATCTATTCGGATTGTATTACCGAGGCGGCGGAGTATTATCAATCCAGTGGGTATGCCGATGAACTGGTTTGGGGGGCAGCATGGCTTTATCGAGCAACCCAAGCGCCAGAGTATTTACAAAAAGCTGAAGTTTATTATGAGCAGTTAAGGGATCAACCCAATGCCACCCTCGCTTATAATTGGACGCATACCTGGGATGATAAATCTTATGGCAGTTATGTCTTATTAGCGGAATTAACCGGGAAAAATAAGTATCGACAAGACGCAGAACGCTGGTTAGACTATTGGTGCGATCGCTGTCAGTGGCAACATGTCTCCTATACTCCAGGAGGACTGGCTTGGCTGAGTGAATGGGGTTCGTTAAGATATGCGGCAAAAACGGCATTTCTAGCCTTTATTTATGGGGACTCCGTAGACTCGACTTGGAAACGACGCAAATATCATGCTTTTGCCGAACGGCAGATTAATTATATGTTAGGCTCTAATCCAGATCAGCGCAGCTATGTGGTTGGATTTGGCAATAACCCACCCAGACAACCTCATCATCGAACCGCCCATGCGTCTTGGGCGAATAGCAAAGAAATTCCGGAAGAAACGCGGCATATTTTGTATGGCGCTTTAGTGGGTGGACCGGATCAGCAGGATAATTATATCGATGAACGGTCTAATTTTCAAATGACTGAAGTGGCTACCGATTATAATGCCGGATTTACGGGTGCCGTGGCGAAACTTTATCAGAACTATGGGGGCAAACCATTAGCCAATTTTCCGGAACCAGAACAACGAGGTGATGAATTTTTTGTCGAGGCAAAAGTGAATCAACTGAGTGATAATTTAATGGAGGTTCAAGCCACTATTTATAACCAATCCGCCTGGCCCGCCCGGATTATTCCTAATTTATCGTTTCGCTATTTTATTGATAGTAGTGAGGTGATTGAAGCCGGAGTCAACCCAAGCGATATCAAAGTTAATGCTAGTCCTGAATCGGGAATAACGGTATCTGACCTCACGCCTTGGCAAAATTCGCCAACAATTTACTATATCCAGGTGGATGTCGATGGAACTCAACTTTATCCTGGGGGAGAAGCCTACTATAAAAAAGATGTCCAGTTTCAAATCAGTATGCCGACAGGTATCTGGACTATGACTAATGATTGGTCATACCAAGAGATGCTAGAACAAGCTGGGAAGGGCAAGCGCACTCATATTCCGGTTTATAATAGTGGACAATTAATTTGGGGAGTTGAACCATCAAAGGAGGGGTGAAATAGTTTTGATGCTTCACAACCTTCGAGGACATGGCGCGTGAGTGTGTAGGGGCGGGTTTAGGGACTTTCGTGCAGCTATTGATAATAACATTTGTACAAAACCCGCCCTGACTTGACCCTTCGCTTTGAGTTTAAAGAAAGGCATCTGGGGTCATGTAGGGGCTATCCGCTTGCATAAACATCCAGTCCACTCAATTTGCTCGGGTCGCCCTCTCCTCAAACCTTTAGGTGATTAATTTTTGAGGAATTCAAGGTGTGTCTACAGATTAAACTCTGTAAATGAATAGGATGGAATAATGTCATGAAAATCGATAGACGTTTTTTCCTCGGTTGGGCAATATCGATGGTGTATGGATTTTGGGCTAAGGGACAAGCGCAAACGGTAAACCCAGATAACCCAAGTAAACTGTTAATTAATCAAGTCGGCTATTCCCAAACCCATCCTAAGGTAGCCTTTTTACTCAATTCCAATTATTCTGCCACCAATCCCGTCCAATTAATTAACGTCCGTACTAATCGCCCCGTTTTCGAGGTGGAGTTGTCAGCACCAATCCAAGATGCAGCGAGTCAAGATACTCTCCATAAGATTGATTTCACCGCATTTAACCGCCCCGGACGCTATTACCTGAAATCGGGAGAAATTCAGTCCTATCCCTTTGAAATTGGTCAGGATATTTATCAGGATGCTTTCAATAAAATGCTGCGTTCCTACTATTTACAACGCTGTGGGGTGGCGATACGGGATTCTATCAATGGGATTGGTCATTCTCCCTGCCATTTAAATGATGGCACCTTTGCCCATACCGATGATATGCATCGGGCGGGTGAAATGAAACGCGCCCAAGGGGGTTGGCATGATGCAGGAGATTTTGGCAAATATGTGGGACCAACGGCGGTAACTGTGGGTCGTTTATTAAGTTTATATGAGCAATATCCAGCGCTATTTTCTGACCGCCAATTGATAATTCCCGAAAGTGGCAATGGCAGACCCGATTTGCTGGATGAAATGAAGGTGGGATTGGATTGGATGCTGACCATGCAACGGCGCGATGGTGCCGTTTATCGGAAGCTTTCGGGAAAAGAGTGGCCCCCCATGATTCTACCGAATGAAGATACCCAACCGCGTTATATTTATGGAATTTCTACACCAGAAACGGCGAAATTTGCCGCCGCATTAGCCATGGCGGCGCGAGTGTATTCAGCTTATGATGTATTATTGGCAAAGAATTATTTAAAAGCGGCGCAAAAAGCATGGAATTTTTTACAACGTGAACCCTCTATGCGTGTGGATTGGGTTGAGGGGGATGATAGTGGTTCCGGGAAATATCTGGCTGGAGAGTGGGATACAGAAGCCTCGTTAAAGACAGATAAAGATGACCGTTTTTGGGCGGCGGCGGAGTTGTTGATTACGGCAGGGGATGCAAGTTTTGCGGAGTATTTAGAGCAAGAGCTTCCTGGGTTATCGTATACTCTATTTGAATGGAAAGATCCCTCAACATTAGGAATGGCAGATTATCTGCTGCAACCGCGTCAACAAGGTTCAGAGACTCTCAAGGCGCAAATGAAGCAGAAGTTATTAGAACGGGCAGATCGGTTGCTGGAGACGGTGAATCGCAGTGGCTACCGTTTAGCCATTGATAAATTTACTTGGGCGTCGAATAAGATGGTAGCGGAGGAAGGAATTACCCTGTTTTATGCCTATAAACTGACCGGAAATCAAGCCTATTTTCAGGCGGCGCTGGATCAGTTAGATTATTTGTTAGGACGCAATCATTTTAATCTATCCTTTGTTACGGCTGTGGGGTCAAATTCAGTCCGCAATGTGCATCACCGAGTTGCTGTCGCAAAAAAAACGGTGATTCCGGGATTAATGGTAGGGGGGGCGAATACAGAAGCCCAAGATGGAATTGCCCCCAAAGGATTGGGACTATTAAGTTATGTCGATGATCAGCGATCCTACGCCACCAACGAATATGCCATTGATTATAATGCTTCCGCGATCGCACTGATGGGGATGGTGATGGTGGAAGGTTCATAGCATCCCGTTGATGAGGATTGTGATAACAGAAAGCCTATTCCCCAAAACAATTTAGCTGGGCGGTTAGAAACCGCAGCTACACAAACAAAACCCGCCTGCGCGGGTTAAAATACACCTGCGATCGTATCATGCTGAGGAGGTCATAATCCTGACAATCTCGCTAAGGGTTTGGGATACTGATCGCGGATTCCAGCCTAAGTCTTGACGCGCTTTAGTCGCATCGACGCGCACACAACGATCATAGATGTAATGAACTCGTTCCCGACTCAAGGGTGGTTGCCAATTCAACAGGCGTCCGATGGGGTCAAGGATGTTTCCGGCGAGTCTCACCAAGGGTTTGGGGGCTTCCGCCGGAACCGGAATTCCGGTTTTTTGACTGAGAAGGGTGAACATGTCACGGGTGGACAGATCGCCCGCTGAAATGATATATTTTTCTCCCGGTTGACCCTTTTGGGCTGCTAGAATCATGGCATTGGCTAAGTCATCAACGTGGACAATGCCCGTAATGCGATCGCCCCCCGCCCATACCTTCAAGCCGCCTTTGAGAAATTGCTTGATCACTGGACCAAAATGGGGGTCATCTGCACCAAAGATACCAGACGGAAGGATACTCACTACAGGTAAGCCTGGGGCGGCAAAGTCGTCTACAATTTGTTGGGCTTGGTATTTGGTGCGATCATAAGCCCCAGAAAAATCAATTTGTTGGCGTTGAAAGGTTTCATTCACCACTTGACCTTTGGTATCGCCAAAGACGCCAATGGTGCTACAGTAGACGAGTTTGGATACACCAACGGCTTGAGCCACTTCTAAAACAGCGCGGGTTCCCTGCACATTCACCCGTTCCATTTCCTTGGCATCCACGAGTCCTAATTCCACATACGCAGCGGTGTGAAATACCCAGTCTACCCCAGTCATGGCTGTTTTTAGGGCGTCGCGATCAGTAATATCGCCGTAAACCAGTTGAACTTGACAATCTGAGAGACGCTGAAGGTTGCTAGACTTGCGGACAAAACCGACAACGGTATCCCCCCGTTGTTCCAAGGCTTTCACTAAATGAGAACCGGTAAATCCATTGGCTCCAGTGACTAGGGCTTTCATCACACCTCCTGGCTTGTAACTAACACTGATGAATTAACGTATTATAAAGAGTAGCGCTCACGGAGATTTCCGAGTATATTAGTCAAAAAGCTCGCTGACTCAGCTATGGTTGCTCCTATCCCAGACAATACTGAAATCGAGCGTCACAGGGCTGCAATCGTCCGCACTAACTTGTCCAAGCCAGTGCGATTAGCCCTAGAAAGTGCAATTCTGACTCAAGAGACTTCCTTTTTTGACTACGGCTGCGGTCGTGGTAGTGACATTAACCGTCTAGCTAGGCAAGACTATACCACTGCGGGTTGGGACCCCTACTACCATGGCGGCAATTCTCTAGTCCCCGCTGATATCGTTAACCTAGGCTACGTAATCAACGTGATTGAAAAGCCAGGAGAACGTCGCCAAGCCTTACTAAAAGCCTGGGAACTCACCCAAAAGGTGCTGATTGTCTCTGCCCAAGTTTTAATTGATGACCGTAGTTCTGGGCAAATTGCTTATGGTGATGGTATTGTCACTCGCCGGAATACGTTTCAGAAATACTACGAACAAGAAGAACTCAAAGCCTACATTGATCAAGTATTAGGGGTTGATGCTATTCCCGTTGACTTGGGCATCTATTTTATCTTCCGAGATGCCACTCAAGCCGAAAGCTTCCGGGCATCCCGCTTCCGTTCTCGTACCATTACCCCCAGAATCCGGGTTAGCGTGAAGCGGTTCGAGGACTACAAAGATATGCTTGCCCCTCTGATGGCATTTGTCACCGAACGGGGACGCCTTCCCAGTCCCCTGGAACTCGCCAATACCGAAGAAATCCTGGAAGAATTCGGCACCCTACGCCGTGCATTTAAAGTTATTTTACAAGTGACTGAGCAAAACGAATGGGATGCGATCGCAGATAAACGTCGCCATGATTTCCTCGTCTATCTCGCTTTAGCTAAATTCAATGGTCGTCCTAAGTTTGGTCAATTAGATCCCTTAGTCCAAAACGATATTAGAGCCTTCTTTGGTAACTATCAACAAGCCTGTGCTGCGGCTGACTTAATCCTCTTGAGTGTGGGTAATCCCAGCTTAATTGCCAATTGCTGCAAGCGCTCTCCAGTGGGTAAACGTCTCCCCAGCGCTCTCTACGTCCACGTTTGTGCCCTCGAAGCCCTCGAAGCCCCACTCCGACTCTACGAAGGGTGTGCCAGCCGGACTGTTGGTCGCTTAGAAGAGGCAACCTTAGTCAAGTTTCATATTAATCAACCCAAAATATCCTACCTGTTTTATCCCAATTTCGACACTGAACCGCATCCCGAACTACACACAAGTATGAACATTGACTTGCAAGATTTACAGGTAACCTATCACCACTACGATACCTCCAAAAATCCCCCGGTCTTGCACCGTAAAGAAACCTTCGTCACCCCTGATTATCCCCTGTACGAAAAATTTGCCAAACTCACTCGTCAGGAAGAAGACTGGGGACTGCTGGAGAATACTCAAACGATTGGTACACGCAAAGGTTGGCAACAATGTCTGATTGACCATTGCGCCCAACTCCAAGGACACCGCGTCATCTGGCGCAAAGATGCTGATCCGTACCGCCTTAAATTACGACAAGCAGCACACCGTCAACGTAAGGTTAAACCGAAATCCTGAAATAGAAGGCTGTAGGGCAAAGGGCAGAAATACTGTTCGGTTAAGAGAAGCAGGGGAAGCAATGTAGAGACGTGCTTATTTGAGCCATTCAAGAAGTCCTAACCTTTATGGCAACAGCTCTAAAGAAAATCCCTGGTCGTCGGAGAATACCACCAGGGATTGCCATCTACAACTGAGAGCTTGCATTTTTTCGTTGCCTTTATAGGATAGCTATTCGGGGACACCGAGAGAATCCGGGAAATTAAGGAATTATCAAACAGGATATTGGCAAAGATCCCAGAATTTACGGATCTCATTCGGTCGGTGAAACCAGTAGGCTCATGATTGAGACCGAAAAATACATTGGGAGTTTGATACCCCTGGCAGTTTAACCACTGACCAGGGGATTTTCTTCTGGGTTGATTGTTCAAGGGTGGTCAATAATTTTTCCTGAATGTCCGGAGTTTTTGTCAAAACCTTTGAATAAGGGTATTACGTGGCATTTTATTGATGCCAATGACTGATTATGCCGAGCCATCAACTATCCGGCTAATAGCATGGCTATGGACCTTAGCGAAGTATGCCATTTATGGATAAGAATATTTATCTATCGTGTTTATTTGTTGTCGATGA
Source organism: Coleofasciculus sp. C1-SOL-03 (assembly GCF_040220555.1). Taxonomy (NCBI): domain Bacteria; kingdom Bacillati; phylum Cyanobacteriota; class Cyanophyceae; order Coleofasciculales; family Coleofasciculaceae; genus Coleofasciculus; species Coleofasciculus sp. C1-SOL-03. The sequence continues at coordinate 22,038 of NZ_JAVJUO010000247.1, read as the reverse complement.
ATTTAGGTTTAATCATTTTTGAAAATCACCCAATAGTATTGTTAAAGAAAATCGATAACAAAACCCTTACAAATTCGCTTAATATACGAACATAAAATAATGCCATTTTCCAATGACACTAGAAAATATTAAGGGCGTTTTTTCTTTTATAAGAGAATAATGAAGCGCATATTTATCGAAAAAATACAAGATTTGGCTGATTTATTTGGTAAATTTAGTGAGTATACTAGATCTTTGATGATTTCATTAAAATTAACATTTGAATAGAGAAGAATCTATGTCCATCAAAGGAGTGATACAAGGGTTTGTTGGTCAAAAAATTGAATCATCTACAAGTCTTTAAAATGAGTTCATTTATATCTGTGGAAAAATTATGAAAGTAGCGCCAATCCATATCTCAAACCTTGAGAATCAAGAATTTTTACACGAATCCGCTGAGAGGGTAGAACTGATTGAGCAGTTACTGGCAATTGGTACAGCCCTTTCGAGTAGTAATGATTTGGAGGAACTACTCAGACTGATTTTATCCAAAAGCCGGGAAATTACATTCAGTGATGCAGGAAGTCTGTATCTGATCGATCACACTCAGGCGGAGCCGAAATTGTTATTCAAGGTGGCACAGAATGACTCGCTACCCAACAAGCCATTTAACGAGTTCGTAATGCCTCTGAACCGTAAAAGTTTGGCAGGATACGTAGCGTTAACGGGTGAAAGTTTAAACTTGGCGGATGCGTATCAATTGCCCGCCAATGTGCCTTACGCCCTTGACCGCAGTTTTGACACCAATATGCCCTATCGGACTTGCTCGGTATTAGTGTTGCCGATGCAAAAACCAGACGGGGAAATTATTGGCGTCTTACAACTGATTAATCGCAAGCGCCGCCCCGATGTCATGCTCACACCCAAAAACGCTGTGGACGTAACCCAGCCCTATTCAGACTGGGAAGAGCGGATTGTGCGATCGCTGGCGTCTCAGGCGGCGATTTCCATTGAACGGAATCATCTCCAAGAAAGTATCGAAAATCTGTTTGAGGGCTTTGTCAGAGCCTCTGTGCAAATTATTGAGACACGAGACCCGACAACCTCGGGTCACTCGGAACGGGTAGCAGAACTCACCGTGCGACTCTGTGAAGAGACGTCGGCAATCACCAAGGGTTCTCTGAGTTCGGTGTATTTGAACGATCGCCAAATCCGAGAACTCCGCTATGCGGCATTATTACATGACTTTGGCAAAGTGGGAGTCCCAGAAGCCATTTTGGGCAAGCGCAAAAAACTCTATCCCTCCCAGCTAGAGGTGATTCTCCATCGCTTTGCCCTAGCGCAGCGCACTCTAGAAATGGAATGCGCTCACAACAAGTTCAAGTATTTACTCGAACATCCTGACCATCGCCATGACCATAACAACTCAACCTCAAGCTGTCCTCACTGCCAAAAACTCGAACAGCTTGATACACAACTAGCTCAAGCCATTGAAACAATCAAGCATTATCGGGAATTTGTGCAAAAACTCAATGAGCCAGAAGTACTGCTCACTCGCGATTTTCAGGCATTTACAGAAGAGACATTAACTCAACTGACTACCCTCTCCCAATACACGTATCGAGATGTGGATGGTCAAATCAAACCCCTGATTACCAAAGCAGAGATGGTTCAATTGCTTGTGCCAAAAGGAAATTTAACCCCTGAAGAGCGTCTGGGCATTGAATCTCATGTTACTCACACGTACCATTTTCTCCAACGCATTCCCTGGACAAAGCACCTCAAAGACGTTCCGATAATTGCGTTTGGACATCACGAGAAACTCGATGGCAGTGGCTACCCCAGAGGCTTAAAGCAAGATGAAATTCCCATCCAAACCCAGATGCTCACCGTTGCTGATATCTATGACGCCCTCACTGCCAGCGATCGCCCCTACAAGCGTCGGCTCCCCCTAGAAACAGCACTGAAAATCCTGCGACAAGAAGCTGCCAAAAATAAAATTAACGGCGACTTAGTGGAGTTATTTGAGCAACGTCAGGTTTTTAGCGTTTTGGGTCATTCCGTTACGTAAAATCTCTGTAAAACCTACCAATAAGTAGGTGGACAGGTGGACACAATAAAAATAAAAGCTAACGGTTGAGAACTCGCGCCAGCGAGAAGCAAGCTACGTCATTTGTCATTTGTCCTCCCCCACCTGTACGGACACGGCACCGCCGTGTCCCTAGGGAACCTGTCCAAATGGAACCATGGGTTCAAGTCTCGGTCACTTTCTCGTCCCACAGTTATCACATCGGCAAAAACGCTCAGACCAACAATTTGCAATTCTTATCTTTTCGCCGAGTTTTCCCCACCAGATTCCCCAGTGTTTCCACATGAAATTTCCAAGTTTTCCACAAATTACCCCTAGTTTTCCACAGGCATGAACGGCGGGATCGAGCCTATCCCCTCCTATTGGGGATTTTCCCCATCAAGGCGATGGAGACGATACTAGACTGAATTTGTGTAAACTAATGTAACAAAAAACGGCTTCAAAGGCTGATTCCATCGTTAGCATTTTGGCGATTTGAGTGACCTTGTAATATTTCGTATCATTGACAACCCCACCCCATCTCAGTTGAGAATAGTGCGACCTACCCATAAAAAAACTTGAGACATCTCAAAGCAATAAGAGCAGTGGGTGCTGTGTCTAAGTCTATTTGCCGCCAGGTTTTAGCTACAGTAGCCGATTTCCACAGACATGTAGAGAGCGAGCAAGGTGGCTTTTGTCCCAACACGCTATTCGATAGAGAGGTAACTATGAACGCAACCGTCAGCATCTTGGCAGAAATCCCTGAAGACCTACACGAGTCCCTCAAGCGCTACCTAGAAACCCATCCCACTTGGGATCAAGACCGGGTTTTTGCCGCAGCGCTATCGCTGTTTTTGCTCCAAAATGGGAATGGTAAGACACCCGAAGCCTCCCAGACCTATCGGGCTTGCGCTCGTGTCTACCTAGAATCCCTATTTCAGTCTCCTCCTGCCTGAGTGAAGTAGTGAGATGGAGAGCTGAGGGAACTGGGGAAGCAATGTAGAGACGTGCCATGGCACGTCTGGGAGCAGGGGAGGACAAGGGAGAATTTCCCTGCTCACCAATGACATAAGATCATAAGCTGTTCCCTGTTCCCTATTCCCTGTTCCCTGTTCCCTATTCCCTAACAAATGACAAATGACAAATGACAAATGACAAATGACAGTTTAGTGATTCCTCAGCTAATTGTAGGTTTGGGTAATCCCGAACCCAAATACGACAAAACCCGTCATAACATTGGTTTTGAAGTCGTCGATGAGCTAGCCCGTCGGGTGCAAATCTCTTGGAGCGAAAATCGTCGCTTCCAAGCGTTGTTGGCAGAAGGACGTAGCTTAACGGGTGACAAACTACGTTTACTCAAACCCCTGACTTACATGAATCGTTCTGGGCAAGCGATTCGCGCTGCCATAGACTGGTATAAAATGCCCCCAGAGTCAGTTTTAATTGTCTACGACGAACTTGATTTACCTGTGGGGCGGCTACGTCTACGCCTGTCGGGTTCTGCGGGAGGACACAACGGCATGAAATCTGCGATCGCCCATCTGGGAACCCAAATTTTCCCCCGCCTACGTATTGGAATTGGCAAGTCTGACCCAGACAAGAACACCGTCGGTCACGTTTTGGGCAAATTCTCTCCTGAAGAATCTAAGATCATTGCCGAAGTCATTCCACTCGCCGTTGACGCCATAGAACTCTCGCTTAAGCAAGGAGTCGAAAAGGCAATGAGCCTCTACAATAGCCGGATAATTGATGAACCCCGCCCTACTTCGTGATACTGCTGGCGAATTTAACATTCTGCCCTAGAATGACCGAAATAGGTTAGAGCGGCTAACTATTTTATTGGATTTCACGCTCTTTGGTAACATTCGCCAGCAAAGTCCTGTCAGGGGGGGGGTAGGGAGACGTAGAAGCCGATAGGCTCGGAAAAAAAACTGTCACCTATTGACTTTTGGGGGCATAATTTGGTTAAAACTATATATGAGAATCCTTCACATAAATTTAAGCATTAAGCGAGGTAGGTGAAACTATGGATTGGCGGTTACTCATTGTCTTGTTGCCTATCCTCTTAGCCGCAGGCTGGGCTTTGTTCAATATTGGTGCAGCGGCTATTGGTCAAATTCAGGCGTTTCTGAATAAATCCTGAACAGGTACTGGATAGACACAAATACATGTTGTAGAGACGTAGCATGCTACGCCTCTACATGTCTAATATCGCTCTAATAAAAGTTTGACTTCGGCGTCTAAATCAAAATCCTGCATCGCCTCCCACTCGGCTTGTCGGACTGCCAAATAAACATGAGCCAAATCCTCACCCAAGGCGTCGAGGAGTACGGAGTCATGTCTAAGCTGTTCGATCGACTCGGCTAAGGTACTGGGCAATCGCTCAATCTTAGCCCCTTGGCGTTCAGCATCCGTCATCGTACCGGGGTCTACCGATACAGGCGTTGCCAGTTCTAAGCCTTGGCGGATACCATTAAGTCCTGCTGCGATCGTTGCCCCTAATGCTAAGTAGGGATTCGCTGTCGCATCTATGGTTTTGAATTCAAAATGAGACGGACTCGGGGGTTCAGGATGCGTGGGGACACGCACAGCCGCTTCCCGATTATCCCATCCCCAACACCGGAATGCCCCACTCCAACACTGGGGTAAAAGGCGGCGGTAAGAATTGGTAGTGGGTGTTGTCAGCGCCATCAAACCGGGTAGGTGGTGCAGAATTCCGGCGATAAAATGACGCGCAATATCGGACAGTTCGCCATTCCCTTCTGGATGGGGAATGAGATTTTCCCCCTCTCGCCAAAGACTCAGGTGCAAGTGACAACCGCTACCTGCTTGATTAGTAAAGATTTTCGGTAAGAATGAGGCGATACGATAATGTTGGAGTGCGATCGCTTTAATGGTTTCCCGGTAGGCAATCTGTTGATCTGCCGCACTGAGGGCGTTGGTGTAGAGGATGGAGATTTCCTGTTGACCGGAACCGGATTCGGGATAATATTGCTCAACCAGCATTCCCTGCTCGATTAACGCTTCCGCCATCTGATCAATGATCCCTTGATGCAAATCCATCGCCATCGTCGAGGCAAATACGGTTTCATCCGCAGGTGCAATGCCCTCAGCCGTTCGCTGCAAGAGATAGAACTCATTCTCAAAGGCGGCAATCACCTCTAACCCCTCTTGGTTCGCCTCCGCAACCATACGTTTGAGAAAATGACGGGGACAGAGACTCCAAGGCACACCATTGAGCATCATATCGCCCATAACACGGGCGTGACTTGGGCAATAGGGTAAAGGGTTCAGCGTACTCCAGTCTGGCACGAGACGGATTTCACCCACCGGTCCAAACCCACTTCCCGCCACAGGCGCATCATACATGACCGGAACGGCTTGTTGAGCCGCCGAAATACCCACACCATGGCTAAGGTATTCGGATAAGGCTTTCCGATGGACTGCCTTACCCCGGATAATATTGGCATTGTCGCACCAGAGAATGCGGACAAATTGAATTCCAAGCTGGTCAAGGTTTTTGAGTTGTTCTTTTTCCATGCATTTTTGGGTGGGCTAGCGACTGGGGTTTGAGCCAGTTGATCGATGCTGGCAACCTATCCGGCACAACGCTTTCTGAATTTAACGTATCCCAGCGCGATCGCTCAATTTTCTGGGTTTCTAACTCAGAGTAGATCCACAAATTAACAGTTCTTAATATAATGAGAAAATACACGGCTGATATAAAGGAGCGATCGCGTGCTAACCCTAGACCGCCTTGGAGAAGAAACTCTTAACCGAATTGCGACGTTGGCGCTGTCCAGCCAACTCGATGATGCCAGAAAACTTGATGTGCGAGTGAAAACAGACCCCTCCCTGCTAGCTAAGGGTCAATTAGAATCCCTAGCGATTTACGGTGAGGGATTAATCATGGAACAGGATATCCGTCTACAAGAGATGGTGATTCGGCTAGAAACCATTGCGGTTGCTCCCTTCAAAGCTTTAACGGGCAATATTGTACTGACCCAACCCACAGACGGGAAAGCCCGGATTGTCATTGCCCAAGCTGATCTTAACCGCGCCTTCAACTCCGATGTGTTAGGGACTCAGCTTCGTTCACTCCAGGTTCAGATTGAGGGTAAGCCGCAAACGCTCAACGTCAACCAGGTACATTGTCGCCTATTAGCCGAAGGTCGAGTGGGTCTTGATGCTGATGTCCGGCTGAGTCAAAGTGATGAAACGCAACGAGTGTCGTTTACTACGACTCCGAGAGTCAGTGATGACGGGCGCAGTGTTGTTCTAGAGAAGGTGGAATACGCCCACGGAAAAGAACTCTCACCCGAACTTACTCAAGCCTTAGTCGCCAAGGCGGGTAAGATATTACACTTAAGCCACTTTGAAATGCCAGGGATATCGCTACAGATGCATCGTTTGGAGGTGACAGAAGGTCAACTCACCCTGCAAGCCGTAGCGCATGTGACGCAATTTCCATCCGTATGATGCTGAAGGGATGGCTAAGAACGCTAAAAAAGCGACTGGGTGTTGGGATGTGGAGAAAATCCGAACAGCTTAACAGTTGTTCGGCATTTAGACCTTAATGTGAATGGTACTGACTGGTATGTTGGTGGGCAATGCCCATCCTACGGTATATCAAGGTTTCGGCGAGCCAAGCCACACCCAACCCCTCTCATCAGCCTCCCAAAGCACTCCTACCCCATCCGGGTTAGTCACCGCTGTTATAATTCGGGCTTGCTGCACAAAGCCAAAACCGCAAAGCCCATCAATACTTTGAGCTTTATTGACAGAAGGTTTGATTCAAGGAAATCGGGTAGTATTCTTCATAAGTAGAATAGCACTGAAATAAGCATTTGGGGAGCGCCAAAAGCCTTTATCTATCGTAGGGTGGGCATTGCCCACCAGCCTTAAGTCAGTGACATTCTTCATAAGTATGGCATCACCTTGCTCAGGAAAAATGTACCCTTGCTCCCCCAGCTCGCCATAGTGCCATGGCACGTCTCTACATTGGCTTCCCCAGCTTCCCCTCACCACAACACTTATTCAGCAGCCCCTTTCAGTCCGCGTAGGCGGACTTTGTTTGTGTAGCAGCGATTTTAATCGCCTCCTCTTGCTAAGCCAATGTTATTCTATAAAATATTATATTTTGATCGAGATAAAGTAAACCATGTCTCGTGCTACCCCTTATCAACCATTACTTCTGAGACTGTTGCATGGTATCAATGGGCTAATTGTCATTTTAGCCATCATCACGTCCTACTGGGTTTATGACACCTACGATGGACGATTTGGTCAACTCTCTCTGCCCCAAATTCCGGATATTATTGGCATTCATGGTACATTTGGCAAAACCTTACTGCTAGCCGTAATGCCAGCGTTTGCCTTATACAGTTTCCATTTAGGGTCTAAACGCTTGGTTCAACCCGATTCGTTTCAAAAACTCAGGCAACTGGGTAAACCTATCGGTTGGTATAGTCTGCATCGGATTGTTAATACGGTGATGTTATTAGCGGTTACTTTTTCCTTAGTGACTGGCAGTATGGTCAAAGAAGAATGGTTACCCAATGGGGAATTAAATCATATTTGGTATTATCTGCACTTAACCGGATGGGTGATATTAGTTGGATGTTTAGCGATGCACTTGTTAATCAGTGCCAAGGTAGGAGGATTACCATTCTGGGTATCTATGTTTAAGCTAAACTATCGTCCAGAGGATTCTCCAAAACGGTGGATTCATACAGTGCGTTCATTCGTCCAGCGTGAGGACAGATAATATCATATCCCGAAAGGCAGAAGGCAGATGGCAGAAGCTAAGGAGTAAAGCGTAGTGCTATAACTGTTTAGATAAGCATGATATGAAGCGAAATACGCTACTTATTGTTATAGAAATTATCGTCATTGGCGGGATTCTATTTGGTTGGATTGCCCCCTTATTATTTCCCTCAGAGGAACCGGAACAGAGTATACATCTTGCAGGAACATTACCAGCAATCTCTGGAACAATCGAGAAAGAAAAAGATTTGATAATGCCGACTGGACATCAATTACAGGGGTAAATAGACTAGCCTTAATCGAATGGTACACTCAGATGAGGCTGGTGGGTTTCGACTTCGCTCAACCCACCCTACTGAAAAGGATTCTTCAACACCAGTTTAACATCAATTACAGGGGCAAGTAAACTAGCCTCAATCACCTCATCTCCAGTCATTTCTCCAATTCTATACACTTTTCCCTCAACTACTCTAACCCCCCTCTGCGCCCCTTTGCGCTACCCTCTGCGTCCTCTGCGTTAAAAATAGGTACATTGCCAAGGGCGCAAAGCTTTGCGCCCCTACGGTTTCCGGGCGTAATAATTCATCAAATTAGGTGTGCCATGCCACTAGATTACAACTTAATATCTCCACCTCAAAACTCTACCGAATTCTTTCTCAAACAACGTTCCAAATAAATTTGGGCAACTTGATCAGTCGGGTTAATCTGCAACACCGCCTGAAAGAGTTGAACAGCGTCTGAAAAATGTTGCTGATCATAATAAAATAATGCTTCAGTAAACAGTTGCAACGTCGCTAACTTACTCGCTTTCTCCTCTGACAGATCAGCATCAAAGACTTCATAAACCGTCACTAATTCTGATTTCCCCTTAACGTGAACCTGATCAATCCGACGAATGGCATAATCCGCTGGATGCTGTAATTTAGAAAAAGTATGATGGGAAATTAACAACGCAACCCCTATTAAACAGTGCCATAATCCCATCACCAATATACTTATCAATAAAGCCGTGATTTTCTCGAATCGCGGGTTCCATCCGCGAGAGATAGGAATTAATAAATTGAAAATTCTCCGTCGGCGTCATCCGTTCTGAGAGGGTGGTGAAATTGCGAATATCCGAAAACAGAATAGACATGTCTTTCTGCACTTGATCCCCCAATTGCACCTCAATAATGCTTTCTTTGTTCAGCAGTTTCAGAAATTCATGGGGAACAAAGCGACTATAGGCGATGTTAATATTAGACAGTTGCAAATGAGTTTTAATCCGGGCAAGCAATTCGTGTTTAGAGATAGGTTTGGTTAAATAATCATTTGCCCCGACATTTAAACCAATCACCAAATCCGATACCTGATTTTTAGCCGTTAGCATGACGACAGGTAATTCATTAGCCGGAAACTGTTGGCGGATTTTTTGGCAAACTTCATAACCAGTCATCCGGGGCATCATCACATCGAGTAAAATTAAATCAGGCTTAAAGCCGTTTTCAATGGTTGCTAATGCCTCAATACCATTCGACGCCTGGGTGATGGCATAATTTTGCAAGGATAAATGGTTAACCAGTACCTGCAAATTCACGGGTTCATCATCAACAATCAAAATTTTAAAGGGATGGGTTCCCGGTTTATTAGCTGTGGCGATGGTAAATGAATGTCCGCCAGAGGCTGAATCACAGGGAAGCGGAAGCACAGATAATTCTCCCGTTTCTGAGTTAATCCGACGGTTAATTGGGGAACGTTTATTGATACTAACCGGGGATTTATTCGCCAGGGGTAGGGTAAAATGAAACTGAGAACCTACGCCGAGTTGAGACTCTACCCAGATACTCCCTCCATGCAACTCGACTAGCTTCTTAGTAATCGTTAATCCCAATCCTGTACCGCCGTATTCTCTCGCCGTGGAACCGTCTGCTTGGGCAAAGGAGTCAAAGATGCGATCGCGTTTAGTTTCAGGGATACCTATCCCGGTGTCAGAGATGGTAATTGCCAGGATTGGTTGGGGTAATTTTTGCGAATTCACTTCTATCAATTCATCCGGTTTTGCGGCGGTAACTACTTTTGCCGAAACTTCAATCACCCCTTTATCCGTAAACTTAATCGCATTGCCAATTAAATTGTGCAGAATCTGTTGTAAGCGATTTTCATCGGCGTTGGCGGCGGGTAAATCCGGGGGAATGGCGTTAATGAGTTGTAACGATTTGCCGCGAATTAGGGTTTGGCTGAGGGTAAGAACCACTTCCACCAATTCTCGCACACTCACAGGTTTGAGTTGCAATTCCAAGGTTTGATAGCGGAGTTTGGAAAAGTCGAGGATATCGTTGACTAAGTTAGCCAGTCGATGTCCACTACTGACAATCATGGCTAAATTTTGCTGTTGTAATTCCGACAAGGAACCTGCTGCACCGTCAATTAAGGACTCAGCAATGCCAATCATACCATTTAAGGGAGTCCGCAATTCGTGAGAGGTATTGGCTAAGAATTCATCTTTAATTTTATCGAGGCGTTGTAATTCTTGATTCTTAGCTTCTAAACTAGCAAAGGAGGTTTGTAATTGCTGCGCCATAGTGGTGAATGAGTGGGCAAGTTCTCCTAATTCATTGGCACGTTCAACCTCTATTTGATAATCCCATTGACCTAATGTTAAGGCTTTCGCCGCCCTATTTAAACGGACAATCGGTTGAATCACCCATTTAGCCGTGAGAATTCCCGCCGCGATCGCGACAACTAATGCTCCCAGACATAATAGAATAGTGGAACGTGTATTGGCTTCAATCTGTTCCATAAAGTCAGCTTCTGGAATCACCACGACAATCAGCCAATCTAAGCCATAGTCATCCCGCAAGGGTAACACTTGCACAAATTGCCGTTTACCATGGAGTTGAAATTCTAACTGTTGAGTCTGTTGAATCTGCTGTAAGTCACCAAAGTGATTGGTTAAATATTCAGCGGTTGCTTGGGTGAGGGAATTCCGACTATCAGAACCCAAAAATCGTTTCAGTTGGCGGTTGTGGTTACGGAATGGGGTTTCAGTTGTAGAAGTTGCGACTAATAAACCGGATCGTTCCATGATAAACGCTTGTCCCGTTTTGCCAATTTGCAAACTCCCCAGAAAATCCCCGACTTGGGAGAGACGCAGAATGCTGGTTACCACACCCAAGAGATTACCATTTTGATCATAAATCGGTTGTGCTGCACCAATTTGCAGGGTTTCTTCAACAAAGTGGGTATAAATCTCACTCCAGGTGGGTTTTCCGGCGGCTACGGCGGCTTTATACCAAGGGCGCTGGCGTGGATCAAAGTTTTCTGTAATGCTGAGGAGTTGAACGCGATCGCCTTGATTATTTATAGAATAAACGTAAAAGTTATTATTCGTTGATTCTCCAGCGACGCGAATCTCCAGCTTGCCATTATCACGCCGTTGCACACCAATAAGTTCTCCTTGTTCATTGCCAATTAAAACAATACCGATTGATTTTTGTAGTTGCACTTGACGCCATAAATACCGTTGCCATGGCGGTAAATTGTTGAGTGTCAATAAGTCTAGATTTATGGCATTAACATTACTTTGATTAATTTGATGGGGAGTCGCGATATAAGTTCGTAGATTTTGTTCAATACGTGCGGTAATTTCTTGACGCAGTTGAGTCGCCACCTCATTCACCGCTTCTTGTCCATTGCGAAAGGATAGCCACCCCGTTAGTCCAACAGCGGTGACGATTTGTAAGACAAACGGTATGACAAAAACTGTTTGCAAGTTGACTTTCCTAGAAATCTTTGCCACTCCGCTTTTGACACCATGTATTACCATCGGGATAATTGAGCTATTTTTTAGGGGGTTAAAGGTTTATTCATTGAGCTAAATGATTAAGTGATTAGTTTGGGAATTTCCCTATTTTAGTCGATGGAAAGAAAAAGCGCTATGCCTAACCTGCGGGTAGCGGTTTATCTATACGTTTTTCCTATGTTTTACTTTGAATTTACTTGATGATGCAATGAGATCCCTCTAAATCCCCATGGAACAAAAAGCGAAGCATCCTCTGGTTTCCCCATGGAACCAAAAGCGAAGCAACATCTGGTCTCCCCCATGGAACCAAAAGCGAAGCAACATCTGGTCTCCCCCATGGAACCAAAAGCGAAGCAACATCTGGTCTCCCCCTTTTTAAGGGGGACGGAAGGGGGATCTAAAAGGGGGACGGAAGGGGGATCTAAAAGGGAAGAGGGGGATCTGTTATTAAGTAACGGTTCAGCCTTAAATTGTAGGCTATCTTAGCTACTGAAGTGACGCCGGAAGCGAGGATCAAGATGATGTTTTTTCTTTAAATTACAGGAACGGCAGAGAGTTTGTAGGTTGCTGATGTCATTTTGACCTCCACGGGCAAGGGGAATAATATGATCAATTTGCAGTTTGGTGTCTAGTTGGGTTTTACCGCAGCTTTGGCATTGGTAATTGTCGCGTTCAAATACATAGTTTCTCACTTCTGGCGGAATGGGAATTCGTGGCGTTTTTTTCATGGGTTTTCTGGCGTTTCGGGCGCAAGCCTTGCGCCCCTACAATAAATGGGAATTGGTTTGGCATTGGGGAAATTACTGGCTATCTGTTTTATGGTTGATACCAGTTGTCCACTTGTAAACATTGAATCAGAAAGAAGTTTATCGTTATTGGCTACAGAGATAACTTCTTCATTGTCTAAAGGTTGGAATTTATCTTCCATATTTATCTCCACAATTATCAGTCATTTACCTAACTGTTCCACTGTATGACTCTTGGGAAAAAGATTGGGTTAACATCCCTGAGTTTATGGTTTTTTCGGGCGCAAGCCTTGCGCCCCTACAATAAATGGAAATTGGTGGCGTTTTGTTTACTGGTTGTCTGATTGATTGTCTTGGTTGATCCTCTGACGCAAATCATCAAGCGGCGATTCTGGCTGGGAAATTTCGGGTTCATCAGGCTTAAAATAGAAGTTAATTTCCTGAATTTCCCATTGTGGTTGATTGTTAGGTTCATCAGAAACAGCACTATAGTTCAAATCTACTTCAACCAGAAGTTTTCCTTTTTGCCATCTTTGATAGCCCAATCTTAAAATTTCACACTCTTTTGCATCACTGGGCAATAAAACTTTTATGGTTATATCGTTTGCCTGACATCCATGGAAGTTATTTATGCTCCAGTTTGTAAACTGATTTCTTATAGCATTTATTGTTCTTTGACTTGTTGTTCTCGTTTGTATTTCACTTTTAATTTTTTTCTTAAAATAACCAAATTTAAATAATGAATCATCACTAAAATACAAAACATCTTCATCATTAAGATCCAGTATTTTGAAATTATCGTCCATGTCAAGTATCAGTTGAATTTTGCATTGCCGCTGTTCATGGGCGTTTCGGGCGCAAGTCTTGCGCCCCTACAATAAATGGAAATTGGTGGCGTTTTGTTTACTGGTTGTCTGATTGATTGTCTTGGTTGATCCTCTGACGCAAATCATCAAGCGGCGATTCTGGCTGGGGAATTTCAAGTCTATTGCTGGTTGATGTTTCTTCAATTTCAGGTTCATCCGGACAGAATTCTAGAGTGAGTCTAACTTTGCCATTCTGCCAACCTTTACCTTCATGGGTGAGAACTTGACATTGTATTCCCTCATTCCACCAAGCATTTGCCTCTTTTTTGTCTCGTCGTCTTGTGACTATAGGCTTGGGCGACGGAGAATGTATTAAGTAACCCATCCAGACGTTGAATCATTTGATGTTGAAGTTGGCGAAATTCCATCTCAAAGGCATTACAACTATTCGTTACCGCCTGATTTACTTCTTCAGCGATGTGAATACAAAACTCCCTTCCTACCTGCTGCAATTCCTGATTCAGCCGTTCTAACTCCTGGGCTTTCATCGCCTCTATTTCGTGAGGTTGACTGTCTAAATCTCGCTGAATTCCCAGATAATGTTTCTTGAGATTAATACATAAGGGTTGTAAGTCATCCGCTAGATTGGCAAATAACTGTGGACGCTTTTCCTCGGTAAGATAGCGCGTAATGGATGTGCGAAACTCTTCAATCCCACTATCTTGAATCAGTTTCTCAATCAGTGGTAGTCCCCATTCACTAAGAATCCGCACATAGTTCTCTGCTGGCGTTTCATACCCTCGGACAGAAGGTTTAAATTCACTTCCCACAAACTTACCCGAACCACAATACCGATTAAATTCATTCACGAATTGTGGCGTTTCCTCTTGAATACCCGTCCCTCTGACAGCCTCGGCTAAAATAGAATCTAAGCCAAAGCGATCGCGTTCTGTGGTATGCTTAATCTGACTGCCATAAAATCCCAGTAATCCGCTGGTTTTGTGAACTTTGGGTGTATCCCAGAATTGGCGACGAATTAAATCATCGAGTCGCTGTCGCAATTGGCTGTTATACCAGGTTTCATCAATACGATTGAAAATATAAAAGACGCGATCGCGAATTCCTGGATTACTGCGAATCGTCTCCAGTAGTTGCGTTTCCTCCGTTGTCATATCCCCGGCTAAGGCGGGTTTCAATACACAAACCACGGCGGAGGTGTCTGAATTTTCTATCTTGGTATAGGTTAACTGGGCATCTTGCTTAACAGGTGCATCAATTCCTGGCATATCAATTAAAACATTACCATCCTTTAACAAGGGATGATGGCAATAATATTCAATCCGCTTGAGAACCGCACTATTACTTCCCCGACGCGCATAACCCGCTGCTTGTTTAAGATTAGAAAAATCAAACTGCTCCATCGAATACGTCGCATGGCTGGTAGAATGGATGCGATCGCGGTTTGCTAAAAACCCTGCCATTAGCAAGTCCAATGCCTTTGCTTGTTTGGCGCGTTCTGACTTACTTTCTCCGCCTTCCTGTTGAATAATCTCTTGACATCCTTGACGCAACGTGTTAATTTCATCCGGCTGCTGAATATGATTCGCGGCTTTTGCGGCGGCGGATAATCCCAACTTCTGACATAAAGCTACCGCCTGTTCCCGAATCTCTGCTTCACTCAAAAATGTTAGCACCACTCGTTCTTGATCTGTGTCCGCATAAGCGATATAACATTCTGTACCTGTGGCGTGTCCCTCAGCGCTATAAAGTAGTTCTCGTTCTAATAGTGCATTAATTAGCATCGATTTCCCCGCACTAAATGCACCTGCAAAGACAATCTCAAATGTGGGAGAAATGGCTTTTTGTAGAGAGGCTTGCACAGACGTGATATCCGGGGATGCGCGTAATGATGGCTCTTGATGTAGTAATTGCAGAAGACTGTCTACTTGGGCTTGCAGGTTTTCACATTGAGCTGGCGTGGATGTCATGATGGTAGCGATTGAGCGAAAAGGTGTTTAGTTTGATTGTATCGCCAGTTTAATTTAGACCTTACGCATTGACAAAGTGAACAGAATATGTACACAGCAGATATAGCATGGGTGGAAAATTTTCCAGAAACAGAATTGACCAACTCTGATTTTAATTGAATCTAAGCGATTCAATTGACTTAAAAAAGAATGGCTCAAACCTAGTGAATATACCATCATTGATAACTAAGGAGCCTATCATCTGATCCGAGTTACTCTAAGTAGGTATGGGTATTCAACCGGACATGATATGACCCGTAAACTCACACTTGGGGCATTTCCAATTTGTAAAAAGCCGATATAGCTATTCTCTAAACCAGCGGGTTTCTTTCACTTATTTCCGGAATTGACGCACTGGAATCTGAACCACAAACTCGGTTCCCTGCCCTAACTGACTGTGACAGAAAAGCTGACCGCTATGTTTTTCAACGACGATTTGATAGCTAATCGATAATCCTAAACCTGTGCCTTCTCCCACTGGTTTAGTCGTAAAGAAGGGATGGAATAGTTGTTGCTGAACCTGCTTGGTCATTCCGGGTCCATTATCGATAATTCGGATTGCTACCTCTTGGTTTTCTAAGAGTTCGGTCTGAACTCGAATTGTGCTAGGATTGGTTTTGATATCGTCCAGTGACCGCTTTTTGTTTTGCTCATCAATGGCATCAATGGCATTGACTAACAAATTCATAAATACTTGATTAATCTGTCCAGCGTAACATTCAATCTTGGGCAGATCACCATAGTTTTTAATAATCTGAATTCCCGGATTCTCGCCTCGTGCTTTGACTCGATTTCGCAGAATCATCAGGGTACTATTAATGCCCTCATGAATATCGACGGCTTTCATTTCCGCTTCAGCGATACGGGAAAAATTCCGCAGGGAGTAGACAATTTCACAAATCCGCTCGGCTCCCACTTTCATTGAATCTAGCAGTTTGGGTAAGTCTTCCACCAAAAATTCCAGATCGATCGCGTCCATTTCGGACTGGATTTCGGGGGTGACTTGGGGATATTGCTGTTGATAGAGTTCGATTAACCCCAATAGATCGGCAGCATAGTCACTAGCATGAACTAAATTACCATAAATAAAGTTCACCGGATTATTAATTTCATGGGCAACTCCCGCGACTAACTGTCCTAAGCTGGACATTTTCTCACTTTGCACCAACTGCGCTTGGGTTTTCTGGAGTTGGACGACGGTTTGCTCAAGCTGTTGGGCGTGGGTTAAGGCTTTGGCTTGGGCTTTGCAACTTTGTTCGTAGAGTTCAGCTTGTTGCAGTGCGATCGCTAATTGCTCGGCGATGGTACAAATTAACTCCACCTCGGCGTCTTGCCAATCGTAGGCTCGATTGTCCATCATCAGCCCTAGAGCGCCCCAAACGGAGTTACCACAGTGCAGAGGAACCAACAACCACGCTCCCGGAAACTGTTGCGCGATGGCTGTATTGGTGGCGTCTACAAAACACCGGCTATCATTAATCCGCACCACTTCTAAGCCTTTGAGTCGTTCCGCGATTGGGTTATTTTCATCGGGAATCTCTACACCCAAGGCTTTTGGTAAACATTCACGGTGACACGACTCTGCCACATTCAACCACAGCTTGAGATCGGGTATATAGTGGCAAATTAGAGCGCGATCAACTTGCAACAGGTTCTCAATTTCCTGGGTGGCGGTGGAAAAAATTGTCTCTAAGTCTAGGGAACAACGAATCTCATGAGTCAGGTGATTAATCACTTGTTCTCGTTTGAGGTGATACTGAGCCTGATGGTACAGTTTACTGTGACCGATCGCGATCGCCACTTGGTCGGCAATGGCGGCGATTAATTCGACCTCGGAGTCTTGCCAGGAATCGGGATGACGGGTTTTGCCTAAGCTTAAACTCCCGATTATCTGGGAATTAAACTGCAAGGGCACCCATAACCAAGCCCCCGGAACGTCTTGGTTAAATGGACTCCTATCCTGCGTAATAATTTCTAATTGCTTGAGCCGTTCGGCTAGGGGATGACTTTGATCGGGAATTTCCTGTCCCAGCGTACTCTGATCCGAGGGAGAGCGGCGATAGTCTGCTACGGATAACCAAGACTGGCGTTCTGGCAAATATTGGACAATTTCCGCCTGATCCACGGGTAACAGTTCGCCAATCTCTTGAACGGCTGTCTCAAAAACCGTGGTTACATCCAACGAACGGCGGATGGCTTGAGTCACTTGATTGATCACTCGCTCTCGCCAGAACAGAGATTTTGCCTGTTCGTAGAGTTGGCTTTGTTGAATGGCAATAGCTACCTGAGAGGCGAGCCCGTCGAGTAAGTCAATCTCAAAGGATTGCCATTGTCGGGGGGCGCTACAGTGATGGGCAATCAGTAGTCCCCATAAGCGGGTTGGGCTTTGGCTGGGGGTTTGGACATCGAGTTGGGATTGTGGAGTAGGTAGGGGTTTTTCACTGTGGACAATTGGTACAACCAGGTTAGCTCGTACCTGGAATTTGGCGAGTACGTCAATATAACATTGGCTCAGATTGGCTGCATAGATATCATCCAGGGTTCTGACTCGACCTTGTTGGTAGCGTGAGAGGTAGGTTTTCTCAAAACAGGGATCGTAGATGTGGTTGCCTAAAATCGAACACCAGCGCGGATCGACGGATTCGACCACCACCTCACCACTCCAGTCGGGATTGAAGCGTAAAATAATCACCCGATCGGTTTGCAGCACCTGGCGCACTTCCGCCACAGTACGTTCAAGAATGTCCTCTAAGTTCAGCGATTGACGGATGCGTTGAGTAATCGCCCCGACTAACTGTTCTCGCTGAACCTGTTGTCGCAGGGTTCCTTCTGCTTTTTGGCGTTGGTGGATTTCAGTTTGGGCTTGCTGATAGAGTTCTGATTGTTGAATGGCAATAGCGGTATGGGTGGAAAGGGTTTGCAGTAATTCGATTTCCCAGGGTTGCCATTGGCGGGGGGTTTGGCACTGTTGAGCCACCAGTAATCCCCACAAGCGTTCCTCATGAACGATGGGAACGACTAAGTTGGCTCTAACTTGAAATTGAGCCAGTAATTCAATATGACAGTCGGTTAATCCAGCATTATAGATATCTGCGACGGATTGAACCCGCCCTTTTTGGTAGAGGTGGATATAGTCTTCGGCAAAGTAGCGATCGTTGATAATGGTTCCGGAAATGGGTTTCCAGCTTACGCCCACGGATTCAACCTCTACCACACCACTCCCATCTCCATGGAGGCGAAAAACCAGCACGCGATCGCACGCCAAAATCTGCCGTACTTCCGCGACGGTGGTATTGAGAATCTCGTCTAAGTCTAAGGAATAGTGAATCCGTTGCGCGATCGCCCCAATTAACCGTTCTCGCAGATATTGCTGTTGTACGGCGGTTTCAGTTTGTTTGCGATCGGTAATATCGATGCACGAGCCGATATACCCCAAAAACTGACCACCGGGAGTAAATCGAGGTGTTCCTGTATCTAAAATCCAGCGATAGTCTCCATCGGCTCGTCGCAAGCGATATTCCATGCGAAACGCTTGACGAGCATTAAACGCCTGCTGATACGTCTCTAAACAGGATGACAAGTCGTCAGGATGCACCCCTTCAGCCCAACCATTACCCAGTTCTTGTTCCAGAGTGCGTCCAGTAAATTTTAACCAACCCTGATTAAAAAACGTACATAACCCATCTGTACCAGACATCCATAACAGTACCGGGGCATTATCTGCCATGGTGCGGAATCGGGCTTCACTCTCTTGCAGAATGTCTTGGGTATATTCATTATCACTCAGTTGTTCTATTGTCGGCTCAGCGACGCTAGGTACTAACCGATCCACCTCTAGCTGGCGTTTATCTTCAATCGATTGCCGATTTGTGGTATCACGCAAGCGATAAAGTATTGTCCCTCCCTGAATCGAAACCTGCTTAACATTAACCCATAAAGTACGGGGTTTGCCTGCCTGATCAGTAATGTTTATCTCAATATTACGAATAGTTCCCGTAGCGGCTAACGCTTGCCAATTCACGGGCTGGTTTCCCAAAAGTTGAGTAATATTACCTAGAGCGCGGACTTCAGATAAAGAATAGCCAAAAATAGAGGTGACATTGGGGCAGATATAGGTAAAATCACCATTGTCATTGGTGATTAAAACTGTCTCATTATTCTGGCTTAGAGTAGTTTGGGGCAACTCAGGTGACATTGACGCCGCCATTTCTTCTGACTTAGCCGCCCTCATTTCTTCACAAACGAGGCTAATGACCGAATTTAAGCCAGTTATCGGGATCAAACGGATTCTTGCTTTAACCCAGATCATCCTACCATCTTTACCAATCAATCGAGTTTCCCAGCGATGGATTTCAGTTGGATGCTGGCTTAGATGAGACAATAGGGCGTGATACTGGTGTTTGCTTTCTGGATCAAAAAGCCGATGAATTGGCTTTTGGACTAGCTCCCAAAAATCATACCCCAAATAGGCTGCACCGAACTGACTTACATCCAAAATTACCCCATCAAAATTATGGGTGAAATAGATGCAGGGAAGTGTTTCATACAATATCCGCATCCATTTTAGTTGATCCGGACTATTGCCTGTCCATGATAATTTCCCAGGCTGATAATTATTTTTGGCAATGTTCATCCATTGGGACTTTTTTAACTCGAACCTTTTCATAAGTTTACTAATGCCAATTCGATAATCAGTTGAGGCATTTTCTCGATCATAACTCTCAAATTATTATTTATTTTTCAGAGTTAGAGCAATGCTTGTAAAAAATATTTAACTTTAACGGGAGATTTAGACAAGAGTTAGCCTCATTCATTCACGTCAAATCAAATTCCAGACTAACCCTGAAACCTTTTTCCCTGTCTTCAGAGAAACTCAGGCGCAGCGATTGTTCTGACTGGTTATCGCTCGCCTTTCATCTCTACGGTTTCTTTTTCCCAGACGCACTGAACTTAGGGATCATATCATGTCTAAACGTTGCTAAAAAAAACACGGTTTATTTCCGTCTCTCCAGATTCCTGCATCCCTTTCTCATTCACAGGT
The DNA here is from genome assembly GCF_040220555.1 of Coleofasciculus sp. C1-SOL-03. Taxonomy (NCBI): domain Bacteria; kingdom Bacillati; phylum Cyanobacteriota; class Cyanophyceae; order Coleofasciculales; family Coleofasciculaceae; genus Coleofasciculus; species Coleofasciculus sp. C1-SOL-03. The sequence goes on along the minus strand of NZ_JAVJUO010000247.1, from coordinate 1,824 downwards.
TCAATTAGACATGATCTGACAATGCATCAAGTTTCTGGACTATCTAATCATAAGCTAATACAAATTCCCACGACTGTGACAGAATCCACGAATAACTTTAGAAAACGTTATAAATCCGTTACGTATTTTGATTTACTATCCAGTTAAGTTTATTTGTCTTTACAAAAACCCCAATGGGATGCCCCTGCATCCCTGTAGGCTAAAACCTTCTATTGTATCATGTCTGCCTAAACAGTCATCCTGGATTGAGGGAACTCCGCAGATGGGGGAGATGTTAGCATGAGCGAAGTGGGGCGAAATGAGTAAACTCAAAACTTACCACTCCCCCTACCGCTCTAAAGACTGACTTGAGACAAATAGCTGCGGGGATCGAAATGACGGCTTGCCCGAATTTTTTCGTAGTACTCCCGCTCAACTGCCGTGATATCTTTTGGTGTAGCGATGACAATCCGCACCAGTTGATCACCGCGTCCACCTTTCGGTTGAGTCCAGCCTTTGCCGCGCAACCGTAAGGATTGACCTGAGCGAATCCCGGCTGGCACATTAACACTCACTTTACCATCAGGAGTCGGCACCTCAATCGTGGCACCTAATACAGCCTCATCGGGCATCACTGGTACTTCACACAGAAGGTTATCACCCTCAAACTGGAAAAAGCCATGAGGTTTCAGGTCTACAATTAAGTACAAATCACCCCGTTGCTGGTTGTATTGGCTCACTTGACCCTTACCTCGAACCCGAATCCGACTTCCTGGTTTAGCACCGGGCGGAATCCGTACTTCGATGACTTCACTGCCCAAATTAATCCGTTTTTGCGTACCTCGGAAGGCATCAGACCAGCTTAAGGTAATTGTTGCTTCCCGATCCGCCCCAGCTGCGGCGGTTTTGCCACTTTCATAGCCAGCGAAATCATTAAAGCCACCAAAGCCACTGGTAAAGTCATTAAAGCCAGCACCCGTTGCACCGCCTGGAGTAGAGCGATAAGTGTAGGTTCGACGATTTCCTCGACTTCCTCCAGGCGTCCCGGTTGCGGCTGTATTGAAGCGTCCTAGAAGTTCATTAATAAACTCGTCAAAACTACCGTATTGACCAAAGTCAAAATTACCGAAATCAACATTAGCACCCCCGGCTCCAGGGTATCCACCTTGTCCGGCTTGCTTCCAGTACTGACCAAACTGATCGTATTTCTTGCGTTTTTCGGGGTCAGACAAGACTTCGTAGGCTTCATTCACTTCTTTAAATCGAGCCTCGGCTTGTTTGTCACCCGGGTTCATGTCTGGGTGGTATTTCCGCGCCAGACGGCGAAAACTCTTTTTAATTTCATCAGCACTAGCCGTCTTGCTCACTCCTAGGACGGCATAGTAGTCTTTAAAGTCAGTTGCAGCCATGAAGGGTTTCTCCTCTACTCCAAGGATTTAATCGATAAACTGGGCTAATAGGTCTCTACCTCAAAGCTAGAGTAACAAACCTCAGTGTCGGTTTAAGTTCGGATCTTTCTCACTCACGCGATCGCAATTTCCACACCTGATGCTTCCAATACAGAAGCAGCGGCATTTTTTCTATCATGCCGCTATATCCACACAATCTAACTCCGTGTGGTTAGCAGTTGACACTCTCCGGTCTAAAGACACGGAGATTCTTGGTTCCCCGACTCGCCGTTAGACGACAGGATTGCTCCAACCGTCCAAGAGGGCAAATCTCCCCAAGCGTAAGTTCCGGTGTGCCCCACCGTACTTAATCCTTTTTGCAGAATGTTTAAACTAGCTGCGATATCCCTGTCCTCAACATACCCACAGTTACCACAAACATGGGTTCGTTGAGACA